>CAZQMD010000088.1:0-17216 GCA_964594185.1 uncultured Afipia sp.
CAAAAGGTTCGCATTCTGGATGGTGGACTAACTGCCTGGATGGCGGCAGGAGGCCCTGTCGCGCAGGGCGACGAGATTGCGCGCGACTCGCCATCGAAGCCGGTGCCTCTGAGCGCAGGTCATCTTCCTACGATCGAAGCGGAGGAAGTCGAGCGCCTCGATCGGCACGCGACACTAATCGATGCACGCGATGAAGCGTCCTATCTGGCTGGATGTATTCCTTATGCCCAAAACCTGCCGGCATCGGATCAGTGGACTCCCACACGAAAGCTTCGCTCACTCCCTGAGATTCGCGAGCTTTATGCTGCTGCCGATGTGAGATCGAACAAAGACAACGTTGTCGTTTACTGCGGCGGCGGCGTCCTGTCCGCTCTGGAGGTGCTCACGATGACCGCCGCGACTGGGGTCGTACCGCGGCTATACGTCGGCTCTTGGTCCGAGTGGAATAAGAGCGCTCGTCGCCTTTCCCAAAGCGCTGAGCACAATCAACAACTCCACCGATAATCGAACTTCAAGGTGTCGCATGAACGTGATGGCCAGGCCTGTATCGAACACCGACGTTGACGTCATCATTTGTGGCGGTGGCCCGGTCGGTCTCGCCCTGGCCTATCTGTTGGGACGATGGGGTCTGCGTACAACCCTCTTCGAGAAGCGCGCGAGCACGACAACTTTGCCCAAGGGGCAGTACGTGCATGCGCAGACCGCTGAACTCTACCGGCAGTGGGGGGTGTGGAGTCTTCTTGAAAAGCGTGGATGGCCAATCGAAAAATCAAATGGCCAGGGCGTTTACGTCAACGTGTCTCGCGGTCCTGTCGCTCAGGTGCGTGCAACAACGGGCAAGGAAGCCGACTATGCCAAGAAGTGGGAACATTTAACCCCTGTTTATCCTCGCAAAATCCCGGCTTCAGATTACGAGGCGGCGCTGTGTCAGCAGGCTCGCCAATGGCCATCTGCCGAGATTCACTTTAACACGCGCGTTGTTGATGTTCGGCCAAGTGACACGCACGTCACCGCACGCGTTCGGGATGAAAACACGGGTGCTGAGCGAGAGATCCGCGGGCGCTATCTGGTGGCATGCGATGGTGCGCATAGTTTCGTGCGAAACCGAGTCGGACAAGGCGAAGACCATGGACCGGCATTTCTCAATCAGGTCCTTGTAGAATTCAATGCCTCACTCGACGATACATTAGGGCGAGACGGATTCTTCCATTCCTTCGTGATCGACCCTCGTTACGCAGGCTGGTTCGGCAGCAAACATCCCGATACCGGCGTCTGGCGCTACAGCTTCCGTCACGATGAAGATACCGTGCCTGATCGTGAAACCATTGTTGCGCGTATTCGCGGTGCACTCGGCATGGATATTCCGATCGAAATTCTGCAAACCTTCCGGTTCGACTACACCACCGGCTTGCTTCGCCGCTGGAGAGAAAGAAATGTGTTCTTCGCTGGCGATGCCGCTCACTGGCACTCACCGTGGGGCGGATATGGGGCTAATTCCGGAGTCCAGGATTCCAACAATCTTTCCTGGAAGCTGGCAATGGTGCTGAAAGGGATCGCCCCAGATAGCCTGCTTGATACTTACGAGATCGAACGCAAGGCGAAGGCCTGGCAGGTCGTCAAGGCAGCGACTTATAACTCTCTTCATTTCCAAAGCATCGTACAGTCGGTCGTAGTGGGCGAACCGAGGCTTGGCACACATGGAGAACTAAGCGAGGCCGGGCGGCAGTTCTTGCAACAGCGGTTCGATCCTCACGGCGACAACACCGTCTTACACACCGGCTTCCAGCTCGGCACGACATATAGTTCAACGGCGATTGTGCCGGATGGCGAAAGCGCTCCAATATCAGATTTGAAAACCTATGAGGAAACGACCGTTCCAGGCGTGAGAGCGCCTCACGTTTGGCTTCGCGATGCAAAGGGACGCCGTGTTTCGTTGGTAGACAAATGGGGCGCTTATTTTACACTCGTTGTGTCTGCCGATAGCGCCCTCTGGCAGAGGGCTGTCGAATCCGTTCGCCAGAAGGACATTCCGCTGAACATCATCGACGTGAGTTCGGAGGGTGAGTATGAGGCAGACGATGATAAGTTCATCAGACTATACCAGGGTGACGGGAGCCATAGTGCGGTCTTGGTCAGGCCAGACGGGTTTGTGGCAGCGCGCTTTGCAAGAGAAAAAGTCAGCTCAACGCTTCTCCAACAAGCGTTCCGTCAGATTCTTGGAGAAGGAAACTTAATGAAAGATCAGCAGAAGATTGCCGTTGAGGCATAATCAGACTTGGTATCGCTCGCATACGTTCACAGCATTTAAGTTTACCGGACACCGAAGCGCTTCCTGACCGGAACGCCGACAACGCATCCAGGAAAAAGACCGGCATCCCTATCAAGGGATGGCGGCGTGAGGTTTGGGAGGAAACGCCCCTAGGTGGCACCGCTGCGGACAGAATCCGCTGTGGTTTCGACAGCCAGACAGCTAACTCTATTCAGACAAATCGACGCGGCTCATCCGTGTATGTAAGCCGGATCATGCTGCGCGTTTTGTGATTCTGATCTATTTTCCAATGAATGTTGGCGCTCGCTTTTCGAGAAACGCGCGGCGAGCTTCTTTCGCATCTTCACTTGCGAACGCTCGCTGAATGTTGGCAACTTCCAATCGAAGTTGCTGCTCGGTATCAATCGACTCGCATGCTCTCACCAAGCCTCTCTTCAACAACCGCAAGGTGATCGGCGACCAGGCGCTGAGCTCCTGGCAATACGCCTCGAACCGCTCGCTGAAGACCTGATCCTCAACAACTTCCCCAGCCAAGCCCCATGCAACAGCCTCTTCGCCATTCAGGCTTTTGTTCTCGGCCATGAAGCGCATCGCGCGTTCATAACCCATCGCTTGCGGCAACGTAATCGTAAGCCCCGCATCGGGTGAGCCGCCAATTCGAGTATAGCCAGCCATCATTCGCGCGCTCTTGCTGACAAGGCGCATATCTGCCGCCATTGCCAATCCGAGTCCAGCACCAACCGCCACACCATTCACACCTGCAACGACAGGCTTATCGCAACGCCTGCGCATCGAAAGAAGGAAATTACCAACCCAGCCGATGTCGTCCAGCTGTGCTGATTGAGGTGTCAGCGCCGAGTATTTCTCGCTATCGGAAAGATCCAGGCCAGAGCAGAAAGAATCCCCCGAGCCGGTAATTCCGATAATCCAGATAGTGTCGTCGGCGGCCGCCGCATCGACGGCCTGGACAATTTTCCAAGCCAGTTCCTGATTGAGCGCATTCTTCTTATGAGCGCGGTTCAAGACGATAGTTCGAACGTGTCCCTTATCTTTAACATGAAGCAAGTCGGCCATGATGTCGAAACCTCTAATACCCATTCAATGACGCACGTGAAGCCGATCTAGGCGACAGCCTTCCTGAGACGCTGATCTATAATTGTCTCCGCTTCCAACATAATGCGATCAAGAAGTTCCTGAACGGTCGGGATATCGCGAATGAGGCCCACAACCATGCCGCAGCTCCAGCCACCGGCATCCATATCGCCATCTTTCATCACTTTGGGATAAACACCCGCCACTTCTGGGGCGACGTCAGCAAACGTAATCGCAGCGCCGATCTCTTGCTCTTTCCTCAGCAAGCGTTCCACGCCCGCGTTCTTCAGCACGCGCTCTGTGTTGCGAAGCGGGCGCATAATGAGACGGGTATCCAGTTCTGTTGCGTTCAGGATTGCATCTTTTACCCGTTGATGCACCGGCGCCTCCTTGGTCGCGATGAAACGAGTACCCATATTGATCCCGTCCGCACCCATCGCGAGCGCAGCAACCAGACTTCTTCCGTCTGCCATGCCGCCCGAAGCGACAAACGGAATCTTTAGTTCATCCGCGGCTCGCGGAAGCAGGATGAAGTTGGGCACATCGTCCTCTCCGGGGTGACCGCCGCATTCGAAGCCGTCAATGCTCAATGCATCTACGCCGATATCCTGCGCTTTAAGAGCATGCCGCACTGACGTGCATTTATGAACAACCTTGATTCCCGCTTCCTTGAGCAAGGGCAGCCACTTTTGCGGATCGTTCCCTGCGGTCTCAACGACCTTGATACCGCCATCGATAATTGCGCGAACGTAGCCGGGATAGTCAGGCGGTTTGACCGCAGGCAAGAACGTCAGGTTAACCCCAAAGGGCTTGTTTGTTAGCTTGCGGCACTTTTGTATTTCGGCAGCCAAGTGATCGGGGGTCGGCTGAGTTAGTGATGTTATAAGACCTAGCCCGCCCGCGTTGGCGACCGCCGCGGCAAGCTCAGCAAATCCCACATAATGCATACCGCCCTGGATGATGGGCCGCTCGATGCCGAGAAGTTCAGTAATACGAGTCTTCACGTTACATACTCCTAGATGTTTGATTACGAGAGAAAGCAAAGCGGCTTAACGCTTTTCGACTTTCTCGGGCGTTATTATTTCGACCTTCACTGGCGCTGCGAAGCACTTCACTGCGACACGCCCAAACGCGCGCATATGGTCTGACTTCGAGTGGAGCGGAAGCCGATCCGCAGATACCCATTCTTCAACAAAAACAAGCTTGTTTGGATCATCCACGCTTTCATGGAGATCATAGGATACGCATCCGTCTTCCGCGCGAGTTGCTGCAATCGCATCGCGGGCAGCAGCAATAAGCTCCGCTCGCATTTCCGGTTTCACCGTAAGAGTTGCAATGACGTACACCATCCTCTGTCCTTACTTGTCCTGCGCGTAGCGCGCTGCTGGCTTTCCGGTTGCGAGAACCGACTTGTAGAATTTTTTCCGGGCGCCTTCGAATTCCGTCCATGAGGCAAGATCGGGGAGATTTGGAAAGGTAACTTTCTCCTTCAAATCCACGGCACGCATCGCGGTTTCGACCAGTGTCTCCGCTGTCATGAAGAGCTCTTCAGAGAATCCCGGCGTGGAAACGCCGGATGCCGCCCAGAATTCGCTTTTGATCGGCCCCGGAAAAATGGTCTGAACGGTGATACTGGTCTCGGCATACTCTTGCTCGAGAGATCTCGAGAAATTCATCACATACGCTTTTGAGCCGCTGTATGCGGCTGCCGTTGCGGACGGCCCCAAGGCGATGACGGAAGCGATATTGACCAGCAATCCATCGCCGCGCGATTTGAACGCCGCAAGGGCCGCAAGGGAGAGGGTCGTCAATGCGAGCACGTTAACTTTTACGAGATTCTCGACAGAACTTATCTCGACCTTTGACGTCGGACCGAGCGCGCCGACGCCGGCATTGTTGACAAGAATCGATATGTCTTTTCTCTCGTGAAATACGCTCTGAACGCGGCGCAAGTCTTCTTCACTTGCAAGATCGGCCGCCATCGTCGTGACGATACTTTTCGAGTGCTCTTCGAGCGTAAAAGCGAGTTGCTCCAGCCGCTCCTTACGTCTCGCGACGAGTATCAGGTCATATCCGCGGCGCGAGAGGAACTGGGCATAGGCAAGCCCAATGCCGGAAGATGCACCGGTAATGACCGCAGTTTGTCGGGTGTCACACATGTTCATGCTCCCATGTCTAAAGCTAGTTCACGCGCCGTTCATAGCCGCGCCAATACTTCTCACGGAGCTCGCGCTTCAGTAGCTTCCCGGTCGGATTTCGTGGAAGAACATCGACAAACTCGACGGTTTTTGGAAGTTTGTAACCGGCGAGCCGCTCTCGTGCGTATGAAAGAATGATACTTTCATTGGCGTAACTCCCCGCCTTGCGCACGATGATTGCCTTTACGGCCTCACCCCATTTTTCATCCGGTACGCCGATAACCGCAACGTCAGCTACATCTGGCTGGCTGAAGAGAACACTCTCGATTTCTGCCGGATAGATGTTCTCTCCGCCCGAGACGATCATATCCTTCACGCGATCATGGATATAGAGATAGCCGTTTCCATCGAGATAACCTGCATCACCGGTTGAGAACCATCCGCCACGCAGCACCTGGGCGGTGTCCTTGTCGCGCTTCCAGTAACCCTTCATGTTCTTGAGCGTCCGGCACACGATTTCCCCGACCTGACCGGTCGGCAGAACATCGCCGTTCGCGTTGACGATTCGGATTTCCACGCCATCGATAGGTCTGCCGCACGAGCAGAGCAGATCTGAATCGGCCTTGGCGTGATCTTCGATGGAGAGAACCGTAATGCCTCCGGTCGTTTCCGTGAGACCATAGATCTGCACAAAGCCTGCTTGCTTGAAAGTCGCGACCGCTCTTTTCAGCAGGTCGAGGGGTATGGGGGAAGCGCCGTAAACAATCCTGCGTACCGAAGACAGATCTTCGCTCTTGAGCGACGGATCCCCCAGAAGCGCCAGTATCATTGCAGGGACGAGAAACGTAACGGTAACCCGCTCATTTTTGATGAGACTGAGGATCTGGGCGGGGACGAAGTCTTTAACGAGTATAAAGCGCAGGCCGCCCAACAGGCAGATCAGGCCCGTTCCACATCCGGCAATATGGAAGAGTGGCATCGCGACCAGCGCGATATCCGAGGGATGCCATCCGCCCCACGATCGCAAGGTCTGTGGCAATGATCCAAGAATATTACGATTGGTAAGTTGGACGCCCTTCGGATGCCCGGTCGTGCCGCTCGTATAGAGCTGCGCGCAGACATCGTCTTGATGTGATTCGATCCTGATATCCTCGTCCGATTGCTTGTCACGCCAGCGGTTGAAATCGTCATCTGTTACGATGACGCGCTTGACGGTCTTAAGGACCGGGCCGAGTTTCTTCACGGCCTCCACAAAAGATTCGCCGATGAATAGGATTCTGATCTCGGCGTCATTGACGACGTATTCGATCTCAGGCCCGGCCAATCGGGCATTAATCGGGACGACGACCGCGCCAAGTTTTGCAGCACCCAGCCAGATCTCGAAGAAGCGATCGGTATTCTTGTCCAGAATCCCGATTCGATCGCCAGTAGAAATCCCTGCGGCCCGAAAGCCGTTTGCAACGCGGCTCGATGCGTCTTGCAATTCCTGATAGGTCGTATTCCGGCCTTCGTAGCTAATTGCGATCGCTTTTGGCCTATTTGCCGCATGTAGGCGCGGAATCTCCGCAAGAGATTTCAGCTCAATGTGGTCATCTTGAATCATGGCAAGCCTCCTCCGTTGGAGCTCTTGATGGCTCCTTGGGTTGCGAATGAAATGCTGGTGACGGTTACTTAGATCGAGGTGTTACGCCTCAACGGGGTCCTTAAAGTAGGACACACCTAACCACTCGGCGATGAGCGCAGGTTTATCGACACCCTCGATCTCCACCGAGACTTCCGACTTCGATAGATACTCCTTGGGATTTCTCAATGTTACGTCGAGCAGTTTGAAGCGAGCGCGTACCCGCCCTCCCGGTCTCACGGGTGTGAGGAACCTAATTTTGTCAAACCCGTAGTTGACGCCCATGATCCTGCCTTTGACGGCAGGAAGCGCATCGTAAGTCATGGCAGCCAGCATTGAGAGCGTCAGGAACCCATGCGCCACAGTGCCCCCAAAAGGCGTCTTGGCTGCCTTTTCAGGATCGATGTGAATAAACTGCCAATCCTCGGTCACATCGGCGAACTGATCGATACGATCCTGGGTGATATCGAACCACTTGGAAACACCGACTTCTTCGCCCTTCTTCGCTACGTACTCTTTATAAGAAATTTCGGTCATCGTTAGCTCCGCTGGTTCCAAGGCAATCGACTAGCGCTTACGCGCGGTGAGCAAATCTCCAAACAGCTCCCAATGCTTGCCGGAGAACTTCATCATTTGAAGTTGCTCAAGCGGCGCGAAGTCCTTTGCGGACGTTCTGATTTTCACACCGCCAAGAAGCCCCTCGGGTTGCATATCGAGGCTGGCGGCCTGCTTCATCACGTTCTCCCGGGTGAGATTGTCACCGCATTGCTTGAGAACCTGAACAGCGACTTGAGCCACGACATACCCGTACATGTTCAGCGAATCTGCCTTGTTTGCGCCCGGCAAATACTTGTCCATGAACTCATGCCATTTCACGATGGCAGGGTCTTTTGCCCATTGCTGGTCGTTCACGTCCTTGAGATACGAGGCCCCAAGAACGCCGGTCGAGTTTTCAACTCCCGCCGGCAGAAGAACGTTCGCGATGGATGTCGACGTATTAGGGATAATCTGGACTGGCTTCCAGCCGAGTTCACCGATCTTCTTGATGCCTTGGGCGGCGTACTTTGGGGTTGCGATGAGGAACACCACATCTGGATTTGCCGCCCTCAGGGAAACAATCAACGGATCGACCGTCGGCATGGTGTGCTCGTAAGGAATTGAAGCAATAATTCGCTTATCGGCATCGGACCCCAGACTTTGCCGAAAACCCGCCAGGTAATCCTTTCCGAAGTCGTCGTTCTGATAAAGAATTCCGATTTTCGTGTTGGGGTGATTTTTCTCAACGTATTGAATGTAGATGTCGGCCTCAGCCTGGTAATTGTTGAGAAATCCCATAGTCCAAGGAAAATTCTTGGGGTCGTCCCACTTGTTCGCACCGGAAGTGAGAAAGAGATGAGGGACTTTCTTGGCATTAATGTACTTGTGAATCGCGCTGTTGCCCGGCGTTCCAAGCGGGCTCAGCAGAAACAACACCTCATCGCTTTCGACAAGCTTTCGAGCCTGCTCGACGGTCTTTGGCGGGCTATAGCCGTCGTCATAAGAGACATAGTTGAGCTTGCGCCCGTTGACCCCGCCATTGTCGTTTATCATCTGAAAGTAAGCGGCCTGCGCTTTCGCAATCGCTGCGTAGGATGACGCAGGTCCGCTATATGGCGAAATATTTCCGATCTTTATCTCCGCATCGTTAGCGCCTGGATCGTAGGCTTTCTGCGCCAATGACGCATTTGTCGACAAGATGCTTGTCAGGCAGACAAAGAGCCACGCGCGTAAGCGGGTACGCAACATTGTAGAATCCCCCTCCCCCTTATTTTTTTATACTTATGAAACCGAAACGATTGCGCTACACGGCTGTCAGGCCGCCATCTACCGCGAGGATTTGACCAGTTATGTGCTTGCCTGCATCGCTCGCGAACAGAAGCGCGGCCCCCTTCAGATCCTCATCGTCGCCAATGCGACGCAGTGGAACACCCTCGGTCAGCTTTTCGATGCCCACCGCTTTAATGGTGCCGTGAGTCATCTTTGACGGGAAGAATCCTGGCGCAAGTGCGTTCACCGTGATGCCATGCTTGCCCCAGTCGCCCGCCAAGGCGCGTGTGAAGTTCACAACGGCGCCCTTGCTCGTATTGTATGCGATGGTGCCAGTCGAACCTCGATTGCCGCGTAAACCTGCAATAGATGCCAGGTTGACGATTCTCCCGTACTTATTCGGAATCATCGACTTCTTGCCAATCTGCTGAGATAGCAGGAAGATCGAACGAATATTCAGGTTCATGACCTTGTCCCATGCATCGACTGGATGATCCTCAGCCGGCGCACCCCACGACGCCCCCGCGTTATTGACGAGGATGTCCACCTTGCCGAGCTTCGCGATCGCCTCGTCAGCAAGCTTCGTGATTTCGGTATCCTTGGAATTGTCGGCGGCAATCCAGTCAGCATTGATCCCTCGACCCTTGAGATGCTTTGTTGCTGTCTCCAGATCTTCAGCCTTCCGTGAAGAGATCACCAGCCTCGCTCCCTGATCGCCCAGCGCTTCAGCAATCTGAAGACCCAATCCGCGCGATCCACCCGTGATGAGCGCCGTCCTGCCTGTAAGATCGAATGCCTTCATTGTTGTTGTGCTCACGTCTAAACTCCATTCCTTGAGGTATTTGCGCAACTAGAGAGCCGCTGCTTCGGCTTCCGTGAAACCGCCTGCTCCGAGCGAAGCTCGTTCGAAAAATGCCCTGGTCATCGGCAGCTCGCGCTCCAGCCAGTAACGCGCGAGAACCAGCTTCCGGTTCAGAAATTCGACATTGTCGCGGCCCTCATCCAAAAGGACTTGCGCTGTTGACGCAGTACGCGCCCACATCATGCCGATCGAGACGAGACCAAAGATATTCAGGATGTCATAGGAGGCAGCCGCCACGTCATCGGCCAAATCCGCCGGCTTGGCGCGAATCCATTCCACGGCCCTCACCAAATCATCAGCAGCAGCGCAAAGACGCTTCGATGCATCGCTGAGTTGTGCGCGGTCGCACTCCTTGGCCACGCGATGAATCTCCGCAACGAATGTCTCGAACGCGCGACCACCCGCTATTGCCAGCTTACGCGTGACAAGATCGTGCGCTTGAACACCGTTCGCACCTTCGAAGATTTGGTAAATTCGGGAGTCGCGCACAAATTGCTCTACGCCATTATCCCTGATGTAGCCGTGTCCTCCGTAAATCTGCACGGCAGCGTTAGCGCCGTCGAATGCTCGATCACTGAAGTAAGCTTTGATGACCGGTGTCAGCAGTTGCACAAGATCGCTGGATTTTTGGCGTTCCGCCGCATCTGGCGAGTGACGCTCAATGTCGATCATTAAGGAAACCCAGGCGCCAAAGGCGCGGGCGCCCTCCGTAAACGACCGCTGCTTGATAAGCATGCGCCTGACATCGGGATAAGAGATAATCGCGTGCGGAACGCTCGATCCCGAAGGGGCCTTTCCTGCAATACGCTCACGCGCATATATCGCGGAATTCTGGTAAGCGGCCTCCGCTACGGCGAGCGCTGAAATTCCTGTACCGAGCCTCGCGCGGTTCATCATCAGGAACATCCCGCTCATACCGGCAGCGGAGCTCTTCTTGCTACCGGAAGGTTCTTGTCCACCCAATCGATAAGCGACCGCCTCGTCAAAGTTCAGAACGCAAGTGGCATTGCCCTTGATTCCCATCTTCTTCTCGACTGCCGCAGCAGTTACACCATTCTGGTGGGCAAGTTTCCCTGTCTCCGGATCGATATGCTTTTTCGAAACCAGAAAGAAATTCACCGTCGAGAGATCATCGACGTACTTGCCTTCCGCATTGGGCAACTTGGCCAAGACCAAGTGGATGATGTTCTCCGACAGATCATGATCCCCGCCCGAGATAAAAATCTTGGCTCCCGTTATCTTGTGCGTTCCGTCCGGCTGCAACACCGCCTTCGTCTTCATCAGGCGCAAGTCGGTGCCGCAATGAGGCTCGGTCAGGCACATCGTGCCGGTCCATATCCCTTCAACCATTCTCGGCAGCACGTGATCGCGCATCCATGGCGCGCCAGTGACCTGAAGCGTCGACAGGGCTGCATTCGTAAGGCCTGAGTAAAGCGACAACGCCGCATTGGAGCCGACCGATACTTCTCCTGCTGCAGTCCCGATCACGCCAGGTAAACCGGCCCCGCCGAACTCCTCCGGCGAGGTCAATTTATTCCAGCCTGCATCACAGAATTTTTTGTATGCCTCCGGAAATCCTTTTGGAGTCCGCACAACACCGTTTTCAAGGCGGCAACCCTCTTCGTCGCCGCTTTGATTCAGGGGCTGCCAAACGTCCTCGCAAAACTCCGCAAGTCCGTCGAAAATAGGCCGGGTCAGATCTTCCGAGAGATCGGAAAAGGCCGGTATCTGACCCATGTCTTGAATGCGGAGCAGGTCGTGCAAGACGAACATGTAATCGTCGACCGGCGCTTTATATGCGGGCATGGCGGCTTCTCCTTGCGAGCTTGCTTAACGGCCCTTGAAATCAGCCGCGCGACGCTCGACGAAGGACTGAATGCCCTCCTTCATATCCTCGCTATTCATCACTCGATCACGGATATGAGGAATGATATCGACTGCAGCTTTCTCACCTGCCTCGATAAACGTGAGACCGGCCTGCTTGGTGACCTGAATGCCGATTGGGGCATTCTTTGCGATCAAACCGGCAATTTCCATCGCGCGGTCGATTTGCTTGCCCACCGGCACAACCTCTTGGACAAGGCCAATCTTGAGCGCGCGATCTGCCTTGAATTCATCGCACAGGAATAGGTGATACATGGCATCGCCCCACCCCATACGGGTGAGATAACGGAAATGCGCACCACCAAGTGGCGCAATGCCCCGCTTTGACTCCATCTGGCAGAAGCGCGAATTTTCAGCCGCGACAATGATGTCGCCGGCCAAGGAGATTTCGATACCGATCGTGAAAACGATGCCTTGCACGGCCGTCACGATGGGCTTGCGGCAACGGTTCTTCAGTCCGAACGGATCGATATTTCCCTCCGGTAACGGCTTAACCGTAGCTTTGGGGCCAAAGAATTTTGGCATGTCCAGGCCGGCGGTAAAGTCGTCACCGTTGGCGCAGAGGACGCCCACCCAGAGATTGTCGTCTTTATCGAGCAAGGTCATTGCGTCCGAGAGCTCGCGCATCATTTCCGGGCTAAACGCGTTCTTCTTCGCAGCATTATCGATCACGATCTTCAAAATGCGGCCATGCGCTTCGTGATAGACGCGGCCGACCTTTTCTACTGCCTCTGACATTTTTCTTTCCTTCGCTTGCTTTCTAGCTGTTCAGATATCGATTTCGATCACATCGGCGGCTTTTGGAGTCGCATAAAGGCGCGCGACATCAACAGCCCGGCGCGCAAGCGCGGCACGTTGATTTATGTAGCCCTTGTCCGTAATTTCATTGCCGTCGACTGATGGCGGATCCGCTAGCAGGATGACGCGTCTAACGCTGCGCGAGCCCGAATTTCCGTTCGCCATGTTGTGCGATCGGAGTCCGGATGCGATGGCATCACGTATGCGAGGATTTGCTATTATTTCACCGGTTGTTGCCGATGGATTGCCCAGGAATCCGCGGCAAGCCTCAACATGCGGCCATGCAAGAAGACCGACGTAATCCTTGTCCTGTCCCGTTACGACAACATCCGCCACGAGCGGCGTCATGGCGACTATGGCATCGACGCGCAGAGCGCCTACAAGCACAAATGTGCCGGAAAGAAGCTTGAAATCCTCTGCTACTCGGCCGGCAAACTGTAGGCCTTCGCGAACGTCGTCCGGATCGACAAACTCTACGACATCCCCAATCTTGTAGAACCCATCTTCGTCGAATGCCGCTGCGGTAAGATCTGCCCGACGATAATATCCCGGCGTTACGCAAGCGCCGCGAATGCGGATTTCGTATTTCCTCTCGTCCAGTGGGAGTAGCTTTAGTTCAACCCCAGCACACGGAAGACCAATCAGGCCGACGCGTTTTGCGTTCCAGTGGGTGGTCGTTGCAGCAGGTGCGGTCTCAGTTGCCCCATAGGTGGAGCTGAAGACAATCTGCTCACCTATTGTTTTGACCGCCAGCGCCTGGAAGCGGTCGAAAATATCATCAGGCAGCCGGGCGCCACCGTATGTAAGCACACGCAGGTTCTGGAAGAACGTCCTGCAAAGACCGGCATCATTCTCGAGAGCGGCAGCCAAAGCCGCATATCCGGCAGGGGCATTCGCGTAGGTAATTGGTGAGATTTCCCGAAGGTTACGAAGCGTCTTGTCGAATTGGCCCGGAACAGGTTTTCCGTCATCGATGTAAAGACTGAAGCCCTGCGCCAGCACAATATTGAAAACGGCATTGCCGCCCATGACGTGATTCCAGGGCAGCCAATCGAGATACTTTGCGTCGGCTGGAGGCGTGTCGACTAGCCTCGCCTGCATGATCATCGCAGCGTTTACACACATCATGCGATGCGTCAGAACAACGGCCTTGGGGTGGCCGGTTGATCCGGACGTGAAAAGCAGTTTGGCTGGCGCGTCAGGATCGATGTCGTCAATCGACATCGCTACCTGTTTCGTAACTCTCTGATCGAGAAGATCCGCGTACCTGGTCGTCGAACCATCGTACCTGCCAGATACAGCGATGATCGCCATCCCGCCGCGGTGTATGGCAGAGAGCGCCTTTGCGTAGGGTTCTACGTCCTGGACGAAGATTGTTTTTGGCTCGAGGAGCGCAAAAATCTCTTTGAGCTTGGCCTGGTCGGAGCTTTGCAGGGAATACGCCGTTGAGATCGGCGCGACGGGAATTCGGGCCTGCATGGCGGCCATTGCGATGATCGCATGCTCTATCGAATTGCCGCTAAGGATTGCGAGGGGACCGCTTGTGGCGCCCGGAATATTCAGAAGCGCTTCTGTCGCCGAGTCGACTTGACGTTTTCCTTCAGCGTAAGTGACGCTCTGCCATTCACCATCTTTATCCCGCTGGGCAAGCCAGAGTTGATCGGGGCGCTCATGAGCCCATTTTGTCAGGAATTCCGGCAAGTGGCTGGCGTAAGGACCGAGAGGTACGCGCGACTTGAGCAATAGCGATCCGTCAGACCTCCGATCGACGGCGATATCCCGCTCCATCCACGAGATATGCCGATACGGCGCGTCATGCGATCGTGACTGCGGACTCGAATTCAACGCTTGCTCCCAGAACGAGCCTTGATGGCTCTTTTTCTTTGTCGCGCATAAAAGATCAGGGCCTGAAAGACCCCAGACACTTGTGATTCCAATGGAAATTGCCGCGAAACAGGCGTAGGGTGCCTTGCAACAATCAGCATGATGCATATCATGCAGGAATTCAACATGACGATCATAATCCAGATCGTCAAGCGAAAATTTTTGGAGTTTTTCCGTGGGGCATTCGCAAGCTGACAAGGCCCGTAACCGGGATCGAATTTTAGACGTAGCCGCCACTCAGTTGAGGGAAGCCGGATTGGATGGTGTGAGTATCGGTGAGCTCATGAAGGCCGTTAATCTGACTCACGGCGGATTCTATGGCCACTTCGCATCACGCGACGAACTTGTAGCTGCAGCACTCGACAAGGCGCTTACCGATGGTGAAGCATCGGCGGTAAAGTCTGGATCGGCAAAAGGCCCCAGAACTCTAAAGTCGGTCGCAAATAGTTATCTGAGCAAAAGCCACCGCGATAATCCGAGTTCGGGCTGCGCGGTGGCCGCGCTAGCAGGTGACGTTGCGCGGTCAAATGACCTCAATCGCGAAATCATGACCAAACATCTCGCCAGGTATTTCGACAACATCGAAGGCGTTATGGGGGATCAAGGCTCAAGAGAATTGGCAGTCTCTCTGATGTGCATGATGGTTGGAGCGGTGGCTCTTTCGCGCGTGATGACCGACCCTAACGCTTCGGATAAAGTTCTCCTGGCCGCTCGGAATTCTATGCTCGAGCTGGGCAAGGCGATGGGCATTGAAAAGTAAGCGTGATCGCGTCGCGCAAATGCGCCCAACAGGAACGATCAACCCATGGGTCTCCAGCTACCGCCTGGTTACGATCAACCAAGTCCGATATCAGCTACGAGCACATCATATAACGCGAAGAGCGATCTAAAGGAGGGCAGATAATGCTGATGTGGATGGGGCCTATTTAGAGAGGCCGGACTCTCAACCATTCGCGATTTATCGAAATTCTGGGCGGATCAACCTCGCCGGCGTGTCATGATAATTCTAACAAATAAGCTGCATGGGTCCTGCGTATCTTCGGCAGGATCATATTATTCCATCATACCTTCTGGACTTTGAAAAACATCGCAAAAGGATTCTTTTACAGACGCATCATTTGCCGCGCATATCATCGCAATTTTAGGCTCGTGATGTTTGCCGCGGACTGAAGCAAGCCGCGAATTTGTATGCGTTACCAGATATGAAAACGTGACATGGGTGACGATCCAACCCACTCGCTCCGCGTCCGACATCATATTTCGCGATATCCCACCGCATTATCAATTCTACATGGCACTGAAATGCTGAAGGCGCTTCGGCGCCTCGGATTTGAATCTCATCCGATCGCATCCCCGTGTTGCTGCACTTACGATCGCCCATGAAACCGACCTGACGATTGATCAAGCAAAAGCTCTCACCAATGTATGCCATCTCATTGGCCACATCAGCGCGAGTCTAAGGGCGAATGTTAGTGTTGCCGACGATCGTCTTTACGACTTATCCGAAATTGCGCAGCATGTTGCTGTCGGCGATCTGTCGTACGTTCTTGTCTCTCTCCCGCAATTCAGCAAGACGGATCTAATCACGAACTATTTTCATCCCTTTCAGAACGTGAGCATCGGCCTCGCCATTGTCACGACAATCGCGGCAGACCTGATTTTTGGACACTGTGAGAGCCAGTCGAGACGTGATCGCAACCGGGCTTTTGAGCTCCGCCCGAATAGAATTGGACGACACGAATTACTGCCCAAGATCATCGGACTCGATCTGCTTAAGACATATCGGTACCGGGGATGGCCTTCGCAACACGACGGGGGACTGGCTCATGACGACGAAGCCTAAATCCCTTGAGAACCATTCGCAACGCGTGCCAATGGATCGCGGCAACCACCATGACGGTCAGCGCGGGGTGACGGATTATCAGCCGCAACAGTGATTTATCGCTCAGCACCTGCTTCGAACCAAAAAGCGATGCAAAGAGGATCGGTCCATGCCCGTCCTCTGCCCGGATGGACACCTTGACAGTCTCAGCCGGCAAGTCCACCAGGAAAGAATAACTCATATCCATGTCCAAGAAAGGCGAGACGAAAAAAGCTTTCGCACACCGCTGCTCGACAGTTCTTTCGGCGATTTGTTTGCAGGGAATTATATAGTTATGCCGCTCGCCGAACGTATTGTGGACTTCATAAATGATGACGGCTAGCGACTCATCGGAGCGATAGCAAAAGTACACACTGAGCGGATTAAAGCCGTATCCGAAAATCCTTGGCATGCAGAGTAATTCTATCCGCCCGAATTCGGAGGACATGCCTGCCGTGCGAAGCAATTCGCCGATCTGGATGCGAAGAGCGACCGAGCTTCCATCGCCGTGATCCGCATCATGGAAGCTCACGACATTGAACCGATTATAGGAAAAAAGCTTTAGCTGTCCTGCAATCGAACCGATCTCATCAAGATCAAGCAGCATCCAGAACACACCATGACGCAGCTTGTGAACCCGTGGCCTGAGGCGATGATGAAATACGTGGCCGGCATAAAGCCTGGAACGGATTGTCATGCGACCATCTCGGCTGCATTCGCGGCGGCCTTATCGAGACAAATGCGTCCG
The DNA here is from genome assembly GCA_964594185.1 of uncultured Afipia sp. GTDB lineage: Bacteria > Pseudomonadota > Alphaproteobacteria > Rhizobiales > Xanthobacteraceae > Afipia. The sequence continues at coordinate 16,964 of CAZQMD010000088.1, forward strand.
GATTCGTTTTCCACACGCCAGGGGCGCCGCGTGCTGCCCAACGCCTCGGCTACGGCCAATCCGGATTGCAAAGCATCTTCATGGAAGCCGGCACCGAAGTAGCTGCCGCAGAACCATGTATGGCGATTGCCCTGCAATGACCAAAGCTGTTGCTGCGCCCTGATTGCATCTGAATCGAACAGCGGATGCTCATAACTCTCGCTATGCCAGATTTCGCGAGGCTCGCGCACGGGATTAAGTGTCACGAACCATT
>CAZQMD010000089.1:0-16918 GCA_964594185.1 uncultured Afipia sp.
GTGATCCACCCGGACGAATGCATCGATTGCGGCGTCTGTGAGCCGGAATGTCCTGCGGATGCGATCAAGCCTGACACCGAGCCCAGTCTCGAGAAATGGCTTGAGGTGAATGCGGAGCACGCCAAGTCGTGGCCGAATATCACCCAGAAAAAAGATGCGCCTCCGGACGCGAAGGAATTCGACGGCGTCGAGGGCAAGTTCGACAAATATTTTTCTGCCAACCCGGGCTCAGGCGACTGAATTCAACTTCCTGACGCTGTGCTGGATGCGTCCGCTGAGGTTCCTGCGGCGGCTATCTCTTAACCCTACCGGCGATGAATGCCGCTTCCGGGGGTGTTGGAGCTCGCCGGAGCCCATAAATCATTGATTTTTGCGGGAAATGTGCTATTTTGGGCACATTCAAGAGCTGAACCCCTTTTTGCCCCCGGTTTAGGGTTCCGATGGGTTCCCGCGAAACAATTGAACAGGGGCGTGGCGGTTCCACGCATGGGCGCTGTGTCAGACAAATTGCGTCATAAAAAGAACTCCAAGATAAACGACAAGGGTTCCAAGGATAAGGGCACCAAAGGCGCGTCTGCGGCAAGCCGTAGCGCGTCAAAGAAGGATGCTCGCGCGTCCGCCACACCCTCAAAAAACAAAAGAAGCACGATGCCCAACAAAAAACCTGCAAAAACGACCGCGAAGGCTCCTGTAAAGCCCGCGAAGACGGTAGCCAAGCCTGCTGCGAAGGTCGCCGCGCCCAAGGCGCCCGCTGCAAAGGCTCCGGTGAAGACCGTTGCCGGCAAGCCTGCCGCGAAGCCGGCTGCTGCCGCGCCGCGTGTGGAAGAGCCGAAGAAGCCGCTGACCCAGCGCCAAGGCTTCAAGACCAACGAATTCGTGGTGTATCCGGCGCATGGCGTCGGCCAGATTCTCGCGATCGAAGAGCAGGAGATCGCCGGCGCGCGGCTCGAGCTTTTCGTGATCAACTTCATCAAGGACAAGATGACCCTTCGCGTCCCGACGGCGAAGGTCGCCAATGTCGGCATGCGCAAGCTGTCGGACCCGTCGCTGGTCAAGCGCGCGCTGGAGACCCTCAAGGGCCGTGCACGCATCAAGCGCACCATGTGGTCGCGCCGCGCGCAGGAATACGAAGCGAAGATCAATTCGGGCGACATCGTTGCGATTGCCGAAGTGGTGCGCGATCTGTTCCGTTCGGAATCGCAGCCCGAGCAGTCCTACAGCGAGCGGCAGCTTTATGAAGCCGCGCTCGATCGTCTGTCACGCGAAATCGCCGTGGTTCAGCACGTCACCGAGACAGAAGCGGTCAAGGAGATCGAATCGAATCTTGCCAAGAGCCCGCGCCGCCGCGCCAAGGCGGAAGCAGAGGCAGGCGCTCATCCCGTTGGGGACGACGAGTCGGATGATGACGGTGACGATTCAGTGTCGTCGGCCGACGAAGCCGCCTGATCGTTACGCCCTTGGAAATTGAAAAGCCCGGCCGTTGTGCCGGGCTTTTTTATTCAGCGGCTAAGTCCGCGGAAAAGAAAAATTATCAGTCCACCACGATCTTCACGCGTTCGCGCGGCTTGATGGCAGTGCGCGAGTCGAACCCGTTGAGAACGCGAAACCGGTCAACCGGACGATCGACGCCCTGCATTCGCTGGGCCAGCGTTTCTACGGTATCGCCGGGCTGTGCCGTAACAACCTTGATCCGCAGCGGCCGGGCTGCCTGAATCTCGGCCAGCGTCAGACGCCGGAACGAATTCACCGTATCGCGGAAGCTGCGGTCGCTCTCGGTGGTTTTCTTCTTCGCCGCAAAGATGAAGCGATAGACATCGCTGCCGAAGCGCAGGGCATAGATTCTGAACTGCCATTGATCGCCGCCGGCCGTTGCGGTCGCTGATGGAAAGCCGTTGATGCTGATGTCTTCTGTCGAGGCCTTGTCGACATTCTCCATCCAGCCGGAATTCAGATAGTCGCCCAGCGTCTGTTCGGCGGGAACGCGCACCACATCGAAGCGCATCGCCTGTGTGCCGCCTTCGCGCACGCCGACCACGGCTTGTGCGGTGTTCTCAAGCACAAACCCATCCGGGACCTGAAAGGTGAATCCGAGCTTGGGATGCAGAAAGCGGCGGCCGCGCACGAAGCCTTCGCTTGGGTCTTCGCCATAGACGAGGCCGTCGATCGCGGACAGATAGGTATCGCGATCGCGCTCGCCGCCTTCCGGCGATGAATACTGGCGCGCGCTGGCCTGCGCATTCTGCACCCGCTCCGGTGTCGCCGGATGCGACGACAGGAAGTCCAGCGAACGCGGATCGGCCGGCGCGCGGCCGGCTTTCATTGCGGCATTGCGTTCCATCGCGGTGAGAAAACGCGAGGCGCCAAATGGATCGAACTTGGCGCGTGCGGCGATGCCGACGCCGATGCCGTCGGCTTCGAATTCCTGTGTCCGCGAGAAGCTCGCCATGGTCAGCTTGGTCTTTGCCAGCGCCAGCGCATTCATGTCGGGATCGTTGCCCATGTCGGCGACCACACGGGTCACCACCGCGGCCTGCTTGGCCTGATCCTCACGGATCGCGGCATGCTTGGCCAGCACATGGGCCATCTCGTGCGCCAGCACGGAGGACAGTTCGGACGTGTCGCTGGCAAGCGCGATTAGTCCGCGCGTGACATAGAGCTGGCCGGTGGGAAGGGCGAAGGCGTTGACCGCGCCGGAATTCAGGATTGTCACCTTGTAGGCGAGGTCGGGCCGTTCAGAGGCCGCGACAAGACGATCGACGGTCTTGGTGATCAGCGCTTCGAGCCGCGGATCGTCATAGGAGCCGCCATAAGATGACAGGATGCGGGTGTGCTCGCGTTCGGTGGCCGGTGTCTGCGCCGCGGGCTTGTTCGGCTTGACCGGCGCGAAGCCGGGATTCGAGGCGGTCTGGAACCGGCCAAGATCGCCGCAGCCGCCAAGAGCGAGCGCGCACAGAACAGCCGCCGCGATAAATCCGCGGGATCTCTTCGGGTCCTGTTGGCTCGCAGATGCTGCCACGCCTCTATTTGCTCTCTTCCTCAGGCACTGTCGCCGTTGCGCTCAGGCCTTCTTTCGGCCTGGCTGCGCCAATCACTTCGATCTGCGCGGCATGCGTGACCTCGATCCTTGGTCCGCGCCCTGGCGCGCTGCGCATCTCGATCCAGCCGCGGACCAGAACTCTTTTGTCTTTCAGAGACTTAAGGTCAATCCCGGCGGCTTCGACCGAGGCTATCATGCGCCTTGAAATAGTCACGGCAAAGTCCCGTGTCCATCGCCGTCCGAAATTGACATAAAATGTCGCGCCAGCAAGCCGCGCCGACGAAACAGTCCCCTCGATGACAGTAAATCGTCCTCGTCTGGCCAAAATATCGTCGGTGCTTTTCGCGTTTTTTAAGGCAACCGAACCGGACCAGATGCCACGTCTTGCCGCACGCGCGGTCGCCTCTGCGGCCAGCAACGCACGGGAACAGTCCGGGTCCCGGACTGTGGGCGAGGCGAAGGCTTCCCCGTTGGTCAGCAGTTCGAACTGAACGGGTGCGTCCGATCCGCCCAAGACGGCAAAGGCGCTCTGGCGTCCATAACGGTCCGGCGTATCGTCGATGCCGCGCAGTGTGACAATGCGGCCTTCGATCAGTGTTGCGAGCGTTGACCTGCTGCGCTCCGCGGTGTCGTCCGCAATTTCGATTCCGGCGAGACGTATCTCGCGTCCATCCTTAAAGCGAAAGGTTCTCGCATCAAGCACGGTAGTCGCGCGACCTTCGCCCTGAGGCGTGAACTCGCAGGCGGCATAGAGCGCGTCGCTGCTGCACGCCATCAGCAGCAATGCGCAGCAGGTGGTCATCGTCATGCGGCGGTTCATCACTGCACTGTCAGGCCCTGCGGTGTTGCGAAGCGGCGATAGCTCGAAACCAGTTTCGACATGCGGAATGTGTTGTGCCTTGTTGATGCAAGTCAAGATGCATGCATCTCCGGTTGCTTGCTGCGGTCGCAAGGTTGCGCCATGATGAAACCAATGAACGATGCCGCCAATGAAGCGTGTCATCGATTAATGGGAGACCACATTGAAGAAAATTCTTGCAACACTTCTGTCATCCGCTTTCGTGCTGGGATCTGGCGCCGCCATGGCGCAGGGCAAGCCGCCGCTGAAGCTCGGCGCCATTCTCGATATGTCGGGGCTTTATGCGGATATCACCGGTGTCGGCAGCGAAACTGCGGCGAAGATGGCGGCAGAAGATTTCGGTGGTGAAGGGCTTGGCCGCAAGATCGAGATCATCGCAGCGGACCATCTGAACAAGGCAGATCTGTCGTCCAGCATCGCCCGCGACATGTTCGACAATCAGGGCGTCGAAGCGATCGTCGACGTTGCGGCATCGGCCACTGCGCTTGCCGCCAACGAGATCGCCAAGGCGCGCAACAAGATCATCATGTTCAACGGCCCGGGCTCGGTTCGTTTGACGAACGAGGCGTGCGGTCCTTACACCGTCCATTATGTGTTCGACACGTTCGGGCAGGCCAACTCGACGGGCCTCGCGGCGGTGAAGGCTGGACTCGACACATGGTTCTTCCTGCAGGCCGACTACGCGTTCGGGCAGGATCTCGAAAAGGACACGTCCGCCGTTGTCACCAAGATGGGCGGCAAGGTGCTCGGTACCGTCAAGCATCCGCTCAACACGTCGGACTTCTCGTCATTCCTGCTGCAGGCTCAGGGATCGAAGGCGAAGGTCGTCGGGCTTGCCAATGCCGGCGGCGACACCATCAACGCGATCAAGCAAGGCGCGGAATTCGGCCTGATGAAGGGCGGACAGAAGATGTCGCCTCTGCTCGCCTTCGTTACCGACATCGACAGCATAGGGCTTGAGACCGCGCAGGGCCTCGTCCTCGCAGAAGCCTGGTACTGGGATCTGAACGACGACACCCGCGCCTTCACCAAGCGTTTCCAGGAGCGGGTCAAGCGCGTGCCGACCTCGGCGCAGGCCGGCGTCTATTCCTCGGTGCTTCACTATCTCAAAGCCGTGAAGGAAGCGGGCACGACGGACTCCGCCGCCGTGATGAAGATCATGAAGTCTGCGCCGATCAACGACATGTTCGCCAAGGGCGGCAAGATCCGCGAGGACGGCCGCATGGTTCACGACATGTATCTGTTCGAGGTGAAGAAGCCGTCGGAATCGAAAGCGCGCTGGGACGACTACAAGCTGCTCGCCACCATCCCGGGCGATCAGGCATTCCAGTCGCTCGATGCGTCGCGTTGCCCGTTCATCAAGAAATAAACCGGACAACAAGCGCCGGTCTTGGCCAGCGCTTGTGTCTGTTCAGCACAGGAAAATCCCATGAGCGCCACCGTTCTGCAAAGTCTCGACCGTGGTCTTCTGACCATCACCATGAACCGGCCCGAGCGGCGCAATGCGATCAACGCGGAAATGTCGGCGGATCTGATCGAGGCGGTGCGGCGAGCGGCGGACGACACGGAAGTGCGGGCCGTGCTGTTGCGCGGCGCCAATGGCACGTTTTGCGTCGGCGGCGACGTCAAGTCGATGGCCGAGAACAAGTCCGAACTGACGTACGAGGTGAAGCGCGCGAATCTGCGCCGGGGAATGGAAATCTCGCGGCTGCTGCATGAATTGTCGAAGCCGGTGGTGGCGCAGATCGACGGCGCGGCTGCAGGTGCGGGCCTGTCGATCGCGCTATCCTGCGATCTGCGTGTTGCCGGAGCGTCCGCCAAGATCACCACGGCTTTTGCCAAGGTCGGATTCTCCGGCGATTACGGCGGCACGTATTTCCTGACGCAGATGCTCGGCAGCGCCAAGGCGCGCGAGTTGTATCTGATGTCGCCGGTCCTGTCGGCGCAGGAAGCACTCGCGCTCGGAATGGTCACCAAGGTGGTGCCGGACGATCAGGTCGCCGATGCTGCGACCGAACTGGCGATGTCGCTGGCGCAGGGGCCGACGGTGACGCTGGGCTATATCAAGCGCAACATCAACAACGCGGAAACTTTGTCACTCGAAGCCTGCTTTGATGCTGAGGCCGCGCATCACACCCGTTGCAGCGAAACGTCCGACCATCGCGAAGCCGCGAAAGCGTTCATGGAAAAGCGCGCTGCTGTCTTCAAGGGACACTAAGGTATCATCGCGGGTCAAAAACTTCCGTCAGGGAACAAGAGCGATAAAGGGAGCGCCTCATGACCGGTACGACACGCATGCGGCAGATATGCCTGGTCGCGCCGCATCTTGAGCCGGCGATAAGCGACATCGCCGCGATCATCGGGCTGACAGTCTGCTATCGCGATCCCAATGTCGCGCATTACGGTCTCGAAAACGCGCTGTTGCCGGTGGACGACATTCTGCTTGAGGTTGTCGCGCCGTTTCGCGAGGGCACGGCTGCCGGACGTTTCATCGACAAGACCGGCGGCCGCGGCGGCTATATGGCGATCCTGTCCTGTGCCGACCCGCGCGAACGGCAGAAAAACGCCGAAGCCATCGGTGTTCGCGTTTCTCACGTGATTGATCGTCCGCCTTATCTCGGCGTGCAACTCCATCCGCGCGATTGCCGTGCGGCTTTCATTGAGTTCAATCATACGGCAGGCAGCGACAACATTCGCGGCGCATATCCGCCAGCGGGGCCTGACTGGCATAAGGCGATCCGCGATGATGTGACCATCGCGCTGACCGAGGTCACGCTGAGCAGTCCCGACCCGCAGGTGCTCGCGGCGCATTGGAGCCGCATCATCGGCATTCGCGCGAAAGGCTCCGAAATTGATCTCGGGAATTGCAAGATCAGAGTAGTCGACGGCAAGAACGAGATCATGAGCGGACTGACGTTCCGCGTCCGCGACCCGGCCGCGGTGCTGGATGCAGCGCAGGCGCGAGGGCACGCGGTGACGGGAGATACATTCCGCCTCGGCGGCGTCGATTTCCGCATCGCTGCCTGAACCCGCGTGGGATGAGCTATGATCGCAGGCTCAAGCGGGTCTCGGCGCAGGGTTTGCGTATCTGCCATTCCAGCGTTGTGAGGGTGGGAAAATCGCTATCACGCCCGGACAATGATCATTAGATTGCGCGCGCAAACAACAGCCTCCCAAGAAGGATACGAAATGGCCAAGGATGGATTGAACGTCATCATCACGGGTTCTGCATCGGGCCTCGGCGCAGCCTCTGCGCTGTTGCTGGCAAAGCAGGGCGCTCGCCTTGTCATCAATTATGCATCGAGCCAGAAAGAAGCCGAGCAGACGGCGGACGAATGCCGGAGTGCGGGTGCAGCCGAGGTTGTGGTGGTGCAGGGCGATGTCGCGCGCGATGAGGATTGCAGGAAGATCGCGGCTGCTGCTGCGTCATGGGGAAGGCTTGATGGCCTGATCAACAATGCCGGCACCACCAAGCATGTCGATCACGGCGATCTCGATGGGCTGTCGGCGGAAGATTTCCAGCGCATCTACGCGGTCAATACCATCGGGCCATTCCAGATGGTCCGTGCGGCGCGCGCGCTGCTGGAGGCTGGTGCGAAGCAGGCTGATCGAAGTTCGTCGGTGGTGAATGTGTCGTCCATTGCCGGAATTGCCGGAATTGGATCGTCCGTCGCCTATGTCGGAAGCAAGGGCGCGCTGAACAGCATCACACTATCCCTGTCGCGGGCGCTCGCGCCGAAAATCCGGGTCAATGCCGTGTGCCCCGGTTACATCGATACGCCTTGGTTCACGAAGGGCCGCGGCCCGGAACTCGCCGGAAAGATTCGTGAGATGGTAACGACGCAATCGCCGCTTCAACTCGCGACAACCGCGGGCGATGTTGCCGAACTCGTCTGTTTCCTCGCAACTCCCGCATCGCGCAGCATCACCGGAGAGATCATGCGGATCGATGCGGGTGCGCATCTCGGCCCGGCCGTTCTGCCCAAGCGGAATTGATCAGGCAGGCCGCGAGCGCGGGCAGCTTCCCTGATGCTCAGACCTTGTTGCCGGGATCAGACACGACGCCACGCGCCACAAGCCTGTTCCAGATGAACAGCACCAGCAGCGCGCCGATGGTCGCCGTGATGAACCCGGCACCCTGGTTCGGGCCATAATGTCCGATGGCCTGACCGATAAAGGTCGCGAGGAACGCACCCGCAATGCCGAGCACGATGGTCAGGATGAAGCCTGTCGGATTGTTCGGACCCGGCGACAACAACCGCGCGAGAAAGCCTGCGACTGCGCCGACGAAAAGGATGTAAAGCATTGCTGATGTCCTCGTGCTTAAATTGAAAGAGCAATCCGGCGGCCGGCGTGGAGCAAATGGCATCGCCCCACGCGCCTTCGTAACGCGATCAGATCCAGCGTGAGGCTTCGTGTTCCGTCGGCACGCGGCCGTCGGGCGTGAGCTGGTTGATGACATCGGGCAGCTGCCGTGCAAGCCCCGCGAGCAGTTCGTCACGCGACAGGCCGGTTTGCGAAGTCAATGTGTTGATTTGGTCGGCGCCGAGCGCCGAGGCAAGATCGCCGGGCGAGATCTGCTTGTTGGGGCCGCTGCCGACCCACGAATTCGCAGTTTCGGTGTGGCCCTGATCCTGAAACTGTTTCAGAAGATCGTTCAACCCGCCGCTGAGAACGCTGCCTGCGGCTCCGCCCGCCAGCAATCCGCCGAGGGCGCCGCCAAGCGGTCCCTTCATCAGGTCGCCGAGCCCGCCACTAAGCGCACCGCCGAGGCCGCCAGTGCTTGCGGTCGTCGTTCCCGGCAGCGGTGTAGGCGTGGAAGGTGACGGTGCATTGCCGGGAGTTGCGCCGGTATGGCTGCCGCCAAGATGTTTCACGGCTTTGTAGGCTAGCAGGGCAAGGATCGCCATGGTCATCGGCGACATTCCGCCTTTGCTTTCACCGGGTGCGTTAGGCTCGCTTGGCCCGCGCGGCCCGTTCTGCATGCCGTTGAGAATGTCGAGCAAACCCATTGTCGCCTCCTGTAAAACGCCCCTGCCGCGAAGAGTAGTGTCTCGTTATGACGGTTACAAGGCGGGGTGGCGCTCGCGCAGCATTTTGGAATTGCGAAAGTTTTAAGCGCTCCGTCGTTCATCTGAGGTTCAGCCGGCAATCCGATGGCGACAACCGCGCAGATCGGATTGGCCGGCGCGGATGAGAGCGGCGGGGGCGCTTAGCTCTTTTTGTAGGATGCGATCTCGATCAGGCTTCCGTCCGGATCGCGACAATAGACGGAGTTCAGCGTTCCCCGCGCGCCGTGGCGTTCGACCGGACCTTCTTCAATAGCGATGCCGCAGCTTGTCAGGTGATGGACAACCTCGTGTGGCGTCGACGTCGTCAGAAAGCACAGGTCGTCGCTTCCGGCCGCTTCATGGTCTGCCGTGAACCACTCGATCTTTCCGGTCGTGACCGGCCGCAGGTTGATCTTCTGATCGCCGAACACCATCGCGATGCGCTTGGCGTAGCCGCCGCCCGGATCGAAATCCTGCCGGGTCATGCCGAGCGCGCGCTCATACCAGACGGCGGATTTTTCGGCGTCGGTGACATTGACCACAAGATGATCGAGAGCATTGACCTTGATGGGCATTGGGCGTCCTCGTGTTTCAAGTTGGGGTATTATGGGGTTTCTCTTATCGTCCCATGAGATCGTTCCATGAGCCGCCGGGGTGGCGGTCGCGCGCAGCCTCTGATAAGGAGTTGCGAAAGTTTCAGCCGTTCTTGCCGGTCATGGGCAGGAGAGCAGACCGGTCCCGTAGCTCAGCCGGATAGAGCGACGGTTTCCTAAACCGTAGGTCGGAAGTTCGAGTCTTCCCGGGATCGCCATCGCTTCGCAAACATTCGCTCGTCATTCGCGCTGATCCGGCATCGTGCCGGACCAGCGTGAATATGCGTGCTGCCGATCAGTCGAGCTTCACCCCGGCTTCGGTCACGACCTTCTGCCAGCGCGTGGTTTCATCTGCGACCATTTTGGCGAATGCCGCGCCCGTGACATCAGGAACGTCCGAGCCGTTCTTCTCCCAGGCTTCCTTGATCGTGGCCGTCTGCATGGCCTTCTGCAACTCCTTGGTCATGCGCTCAACAATCGCCGGTGGCGTGTTCTTGGGCGCGAAGATTCCATACCAGGTCGAGACTTCGTATCCCGGTACGCCGGCTTCCGCAGCCGTGGGAATATCCGGGAAGCTCGGAACGCGCGTCGGAGACGCAACCGCAAGCGCGCGCAATTGACCGCCGCGGATTTGCGGCGCGGACGAGCCGAGTCCGTCGAACACCAGCGGCACGTGACCGGCGACGAGATCGGCCATCGCAGGACCCGCGCCACGATAGGGCACATGCTGAATACGTGTCTTGGTCAGGATCTTGAACAGTTCGCCCGCCAGATGATGCGTGGTTCCTGCACCTGCTGAGCCGTAGTTCAGCTTGTCCGGATTGGCGCGCAGGAACACAATGAACTCCTGAAGCGTTTTCGCTTCAACCTTGCCCGGATTGACCACGATGACCTGTGGAGGCCTTGCGATCAGCGCAACGGCTATAAAATCCTTCTGAAGATTGTAGTCGAGATTTGGATAGATCGCCGGCGCAATGGCGTGATGCGCTGCCCCGACAAAGAAAGTGTAGCCGTCAGGCGCTGCCTTTGCGGCCTGCGACGCTCCGACAGTGCCACCCGCGCCTGCACGGTTTTCGATCAGCACGCGCGTGCCGAGTTGATGGTCGAGTTGCGCGGCAAGCGGACGGGCAAACGCATCGGTGCCGCCACCGGCAGCGAACGGCACGATGAAGGTGACCGGCTTTTCCGGCCAGCTCTGGGCTTGAGCATTGCTCGCGACGAACGCGCCAGCCAGAAGCGCGAGAAAAGCGTATCGATTGAATTTCACAGCCACGTTGATCCTCCCCGATCGTTATTGCGCTGCTATGCTGCGGCGCTTTCTTTCCCGGATGTTTCCGGTTGTGGATTTTCACGAAGGTTTCGATGCGAAACATCGCGCAAAATCATCACGCATCATCATGGAACGGACGATACCCTGCAACAGGGTATTTAGTCGGTGATCCAATGGGTTTGGCGCCAAGCGCCGGTATGATAAATATTTGACAATATCATACTGCGCGTGCGAGCGTGCCCCGGCCGGTTCAGGTCGATATGCGGGGGCATTTCCATTCAACGGTTGAGTTCGAGACGTCGCGAAGCGGCAGCGCTGTGCCGCCGCGTGCGACGTGATGTGCACCGGCTTTGTTCGGCGCCGCTGGCGATCGGCATTGCGTGTGCCGGGCTGGTTGCGATGCCACAAGAAGGCTTGTCGCAAAATGCAGATGCGCCCGCTGAATCGTCACTGCCGCCTGTCAATGTGACAGCGCAGCGTCCACGGCAGGAGCGCCGCGCCGTGCCGCTGGCCGCGCCCGCAGCGACCACAAGCCCTGACGCCGCCGGGGATGGCGCGCAGGCGCCGGTCGCGTCCGCGAGCGAAAAGAACGTCAGTGGCGAGGAGGTCAATGCACGACCCTTTTCACGCCCCGCCGAGGCACTCGAAGTGGTGCCGGGCCTCATCGTCACGCAGCACAGCGGCGACGGCAAAGCCAACCAGTATTTTCTGCGCGGCTTCAATCTCGATCATGGCACCGATCTGGCGATCAACGTCGATGGCATGCCCGTCAACATGCGCACCCATGGCCACGGACAGGGTTATGCGGATCTGAATTTCCTGATCCCGGAACTGATCGGTTCGGTGAACATCCGCAAGGGTCCGTACTTCGCCGACGAAGGAGACTTCTCCTCGGTGGGCGCCGTGCATATCGGATTGATCGACACCATCCAGAAGTCGATGGCGCTCGGGACGGTCGGCAGCTTCGGTTACCGCCGCGCGCTTGGGATCACATCCACCAAGGTTGGTGCTGGCAATCTGCTGATTGCCGGCGAAGCCAATACCTACAATGGCCCGTGGGATAATCCCGACAAGCTGCGCAAGCTGAATGCGGTGGTTCGCTATACAGAGGGCACGGCCGCCAACGGCTTCTCGCTGACCGGCATGGCCTATTCCAATCACTGGAATTCGACCGACCAGATTCCGCTCCGCGCGATCACGTCGGGACAGGTCGGTCTGTACGGCGCGCTCGATCCGACCGACGGCGGCCGCTCCGATCGCTTTTCGGTGTCGGGCCGATGGGCGCAGACCGACAGGGACGGATCGTCCAAGATCAATTTCTACGCAATCAAAAGCTCACTCGATCTCTACAACAATTTCACTTTTTTCCTGAACGAACCGATCAGTGGCTTTGAATATGGTGACCAGTTTCACCAGCGTGACGATCGCGTGCTGGCCGGTGTGAATGCGTCTCACACATTCAATACGGTATTCGCCGGTCTGCCGATGCAGACCGAGATCGGCTTCCAGAGCCGCTATGACGACATCAACGTCGCATTGTCGAACACCTACCAGCGGCAGTTTCTGTCCGGGACGCGCAGCGACAAGGTCAAGGAAGGCAGTGTCGGTCTTTATATCCAGAACACGGTTCACTGGACCGACTGGATGCGCACCACGCTCGGCTATCGCGGCGATTTCTACAATGCCAATGTCAATTCGCTGCTGACGCCTGCGAATTCCGGCAACGCCAACGCCTCGATCGGCAGCCCGAAGCTGAGCCTGGTGTTCGGGCCTTTCAACAAGACCGAATTCTTCATCAATGCGGGCGAGGGGTTCCACAGCAACGATGCGCGCGGCGTCACCATCAAGGAGTCGCCATCGAACGATGGAACGCTGGTGGATTCTTCGCCGTTTCTGGTCAAGACGCGCGGCGCCGAGGTCGGCGTTCGCACCAGGATCATCCCCGGCCTCGATAGCTCGCTCAGCCTGTTTGTGCTGGATTCGGCGTCGGAGATTCTGTTCGTTGGCGACGCAGGCGATACCGAGCCGAGCCGCCCGAGCCGCCGTTATGGCTTCGAATGGAGCAATCACTACAAGCCGGTGTCGTGGCTGCAGATCGACGGCGACCTTGCGATGACTCACGCACGGTTTCGCGGCGACAACTCCGCGCAGGCTGCGGCCTATGCTGAACTGGCCGGATATCCGGAAGCCCAGATCGGTAATGCGCCGGGCAACTACATTCCGGGCGCTCCCAACATGATCGCCTCTGCGGGAATCAGGCTGGGTGAGAAGACCGGCTGGTTCGGCGCATTGCGTTATCGCTACTTCGGGCCGCGACCGTTGACGGAAGATGGCGCTTTCACGTCGCCGGGGACAGGACTTCTCAACGGACAGGTCGGCTACCGGTTCGACAACGGCTGGCGCATCCAGCTCGATGCCTACAATCTGACCGACAGCAAGTCCGACCAGATCACGTACGCCTATGGCTCGCTGCTGAAGACCGATGCGCTGTTTGCACAGTGCAGATCCGGTTCGCCTCCGCCCGCGGCAGTTTGCCAGACCGGTGTGATGGATCGTGTATTGCATCCAGTCGAACCGCTCGCGGTGCGGCTCACTGTGGCAGGCCAGTTCTGACAAAAGGCTTTGCATCAACACAGTATTGGCTATGGTCGCTCATCACATCAGATCGTCAGGCGAATGTTCGGAATTCTGGGTCTCGGCTTTCTTCTTGGAATGCAGCACGCGCTCGAGGCCGACCATATCGCGGCGGTGTCCAGCATTGCCGCGCGACGCTCTAACGTTCGTGACATCGTCAAGCACGGCTTGACCTGGGGACTTGGCCACACCATCACGTTGTTTATATTTGCGGGCGCCGCAATTCTTCTTGGCCGCGTGATCCCGGAGCATGTTGCAGGTTCGCTGGAAACCGCTGTCGGGATCATGCTGGTCGGACTTGGCGCGCATGTGCTGTGGCGGCTTTGGCATGACCGGGTGCACTTTCATCAGCACCGGCACAGCGACGGCACCGCGCATCTTCATGTTCACAGCCATGGCTCGGACGCTGTTCCACATCGGCGCAGTGGTCACGATCATGAGCACGGCTTTCGCTGGCGCTCGCTGCTGGTCGGGCTGATACACGGCATGGCGGGATCTGCCGCGCTGCTGGTGCTGGTCGCGTCCAAGTTCGAAAACCCACTCGCTGGCCTGTTCTATATTCTGCTGTTCGGAATAGGCTCGATGCTGGGGATGGGCGCGCTGTCGGCCGTCATCGCAGTGCCGCTGGCAGCCTCGGCCAAATGGCTGACATGGGCCAATCGCTCGCTTCAGGCGGCTGTCGGCATTGTCACCATCGCGATCGGTGCGATGACAATCTATTCCACGGCACTGGCGTAGGGCAGGCGTGTTCCTCGCGCGGCTTGTGGTGAAGGGCTGCGATGTGCAGAGTGTCGGCAAAACAACAGCCGACGGGGAGCGCCTTGGCCCATCACAACCAAGTTTATGCGATCCGTTACGCCACGATGACGGGACGCCAACCGCACCAGAATTATCTCACTCCGGATATTCATAACGAAGGCACCGATCTCGACTATTTTGTCTGGCTGATCCGTGGCGGTAGCGGCGACATTCTCGTCGATACCGGTTTCAACGACGTGGCGGCGCGTGAGCGGTCGCGCACGCTGACCATCAACCCCGCAGACGCGTTGAAGCAGTTTGGCGTTTCGCCCGACAGCATTCGTGACATTGTTATCACCCATCTGCACTACGACCATGCGGGTAATCTCGACCTGTTCCCCGGTGCAAGATTTCATCTGCAGGACCGCGAGATGAGCTTCGCCACCGGCCGTTGCATGTGTCACGGTTTGCTGCGCCACCCATTTTCCGTTGAGGACGTCACGTTGATGGTGAGGCATGTCTACAGCGACCGTGTCGTGTTCCATGACGGCGACGCGGAGATCGCCCCGGGCGTGACGCTGCATCATGTCGGCGGACATTCGGACGGCCTGCAGGTGGTGCGTGTGGAGACTGAACGCGGCCCGGTGGTGCTCGCATCCGATGCGGCGCACTATTACGGCAACATGCATCGCGGCAATCCGTTTCCGATCGTCCACAATATCGGCGACATGATGCAGGGCTGGCGGACGGTCGAGCGTCTTGCCGGTCATCCCGACCGCGTCATTCCCGGCCACGATCCAATGGTGCGCGAGCTTTATCCGCAAGCCGGCGGCAAGGCCGATGCTGTCGCGTTGCACAAGACTCCCAAACGGTCTTTCGCCCCGTAGCACCCGTGCTGCCAAACCGGCGTCAAGGGCCGTTCCGAACAACCAATCTTGATTGCCTGCGGCGCGGGCGGGTGGATATAAATTGAATGCAGCGTGTTGATGACGCTGCAATCTCTTACGGCAAGATAAACCGCAGATTATTGTAGGCTGGATGCACGGCAGGAACGGTCATTCCGCGAAAAAGACGGCATTCGTTTTCGCAGGCGGCGGAAGCTTCGGCGCGATTCAGGTCGGGATGATGCAGGCGCTGGCCGCGCACGGCGTGTCCGCCGATCTCGTGGTCGGATCGAGCGTGGGCGCGATGAACGGTGCATACTATGCCGGTGCGCCGACCTTGGACGGTGTCAAGAAGCTTGCTGAGATCTGGCGCGGCCTCACGCGTGATGAC
This sequence comes from uncultured Afipia sp., assembly GCA_964594185.1. Classification (GTDB taxonomy): domain Bacteria; phylum Pseudomonadota; class Alphaproteobacteria; order Rhizobiales; family Xanthobacteraceae; genus Afipia. Next base: position 15,458 of record CAZQMD010000089.1, read on the forward strand.
GTGTTTCCGGTGTCGTTCGGCTCGTTCGTGTCGTTTCTCTGGCGGCGGGATTTTCTGATCTCGCATGACGGCGTGCGTAAGCTGGCGCAGGATCATCTCCCCTACAAGAAACTGGAAGAGGCGACCGTTCCGGTTCACATCGTCACGACCGATATCGTCACGGGCGAAACCGTGGTGCTGTCCGAAGGCTCCGCAGCCGAAGCGATCGTGGCCAGCACGGCTATTCCGGGCGCTTTTGCGCCGGTCGCTTACAAGAACCGGTTTCTGGCGGACGGTGCCATTTCGAGCAACACGCCGATCCGCGTCGCCATCGACAAGGGTGCGGAACGGCTCATCATTATGCCGACCGGGTTTGCTTGCGCGGGGCAGAAGCCGCCGGTCGGAGCCGTTGCGAACGTTCTGCACGCGCTGACATTATTGATCTCGCGGCAGATGGCTGTCGAACTGCAATATCTCGAGTCGAGCGTCGAATATTGTGTGGTGCCTCCGCTGTGCCCACTGGTCGGGTCGCCCTATGACTTTACGCGCACGGGCGACCATATCGAGCGGGCGATCAGGAACACCGAGGACTGGATCGCCCATGGTGGCCTGGAGAAGAGCGGCATTCCCGGCCAAATGCATCCGCATCAGCATTAAGCCCGCTCGGAGCCTTGCCATGGCGAATATTGCTATGCAGCAACGGTGGGTATCAATTTTGTAAATCTGATGTGACGGGATCACGTCAGATGCTCGCTGTAAGGCGATCACGTTGATGTCGGGGATCAGCGGTTTGGTATATAGTTCCGGTTCCGGCTATCGGTCGTGCTATCGGTGTGGCGGCGCGGTTTGCCGAACGTGTTAGCGAGGTTTTTATGCAAGTTCTCGAATTGCTGTTCTCACCTCGGTTCATTGTCCTCACGCTCTGTATCGCCATCACAGCGCTTCTGATCGGCGGCGCGATCTACGATCCCGAAGACATCATTCTGTTCGCAATTCCGATTGCCATTTTCGGATCTCTCTCGGCGCTGGGCATCCATGACGTGCTTCAGAAGGGCCACGCCGTTCTGCGTAATTATCCGATCTCTGCGCATATCCGGTTTCTTCTGGAGGAAATCCGGCCGGAGATGCGGCAGTACTTCTTCGAAAGCGAAAAGGACGGCAAGCCTTTCAGCCGCGATATCCGCGCGGTGGTTTACCAGCGCGCCAAGATGGTGCTCGACAAACGCCCGTTCGGTACACAGGAAGATGTCTATGCGGAGGGCTATGAATGGATGAACCATTCGGTTGCGCCGAAGCCGCCAGCGGATGAGCATTTTCGCGTCACGATCGGCGGACCTGACTGCAGCAAGCCGTATTCCGCCTCGGTGTTCAATATTTCGGCGATGAGCTTCGGTGCGCTCAGCCCCAATGCGGTGCGCGCGCTCAACGCCGGGGCGAAGGAAGGGAATTTTGCACATGGCACAGGCCAGGGGGGTGTCAGCC
>CAZQMD010000090.1:0-16870 GCA_964594185.1 uncultured Afipia sp.
GTTCGGTGAGGAACGCCTGTGCGTCGAACACCACGCCGTTGCCGATCACCGACAGCTTCGAGGATCGCAGCACGCCCGACGGCAGCAGCGCGAGCTTGTAGGTGTTGCCATTGATGACAAGCGTATGGCCGGCATTGTGGCCGCCCTGGAAGCGAACGACGATGTCGGCCTGCTCCGACAGCCAGTCGACGATCTTGCCTTTTCCTTCGTCGCCCCACTGGGCGCCGACGACGACAACGTTAGCCATTTCCAGACGATCTCCCGCAACCCGCAAATCCGCTGGAAACCCAGCGCCTTGCAGCAGGGCGCGCGCTTGCGAGGCATGTCACCGGATAACGGATGCGCGCATGGGACGCAAGCGCCAACGGATGTTGACGGCTGCGCCGAATGGGGTGCAAATCATTGATATCCCCAGATAATTCGCTTCCGCTGGGACCCGTCCTGCAAAGTCTCCAATCTGACACCGACATGAATGACCCCGTCCCGCGCTCTCCGGCCAGCTGGCTGATGGACAAGCCCTACCTGCTGCTGTCGCTGGCCTCGCTGTTCTGGGCCGGCAACATTGTGCTGGGCCGCTTCATCGCAGCGGATTTTCCGCCGATGGCGCTCTCCGTGCTGCGCTGGGGCTGCGCCTGTCTGATGATCCTGCCGTTCGCCTGGCCCCATCTGCACGCTGACTGGCCGGTGATCCGCAGGAATCTGCCGCTGTTCACGCTGCTCTCCCTCACCGGCCTCGCCGGATACAACGCCATTGCCTATCTCGGCCTGCAGTCGACCCAGGCGCTCAATGCCTTGCTGATCCAGTCATCGGGTCCGCTGTTCGTGGCCCTGTGGTCGCTGGCCCTGCTCGGCATCCGCCTCACCTGGCCACAGACCATCGGCATCTGCATTTCGCTATTGGGCGTCCTCACCATTCTGTCGCGCGGTCACCCGGAAGCGCTGGCCGCGATCCATCTGAACAAGGGCGACCTGTTGTTCACCTTGGGCATGATCGTGTTCGGAGTTTATTCGGTGCTTGCGATGAAGCGCACGGCGATTCATCCGCTCAGCTTCATCGCCTTTGCATCCGGCTATGGAACCCTGCTGTTGCTTCCTGCGCTCATCGTGGAAGTCCTCAGCGGACATCATCCGGCCCTGAGCGTCGATAACGCGCTGACACTGGCCTATGTGGCGATCTTCCCCTCGATCCTGTCCTACCTGTTCTTCAATCGCGGCGTGGAGCTGATCGGCGCGAACCGCGCCGCGCCGTTCTTCCATCTGATCCCCGTGTTCGGATCGGTGATGGCAATCGCCTTTCTCGGCGAGCGGCCCCAACTCTTCCACGCCATCGGCTACGCGCTGGTGCTGGCAGGCGTTGTCATTGCCGCACGGCGCGCATCGGCGCAGCCTGCTACCGAAGCTTCATCGTAACGGCGCGATGCCCGCGCAGCGCAACGGAGCAATCCGGGATTGTCGGTTGTGAAGCCTGCAAATATGGGCACAACTTGTGCCTGCACTCTTTCCCGAAGATTTCATGGCCGTCGTCGATCCGCCCTTGCGCAAGCCATCGTTCATCACCTGGCTCGCCCATCAGCCATATCTGCTGCTGAGCCTGATGGCGCTGTTCTGGGCCGCCAATATCGTGCTCGGACGCTATGTCGCCGGTCATGTGCCGCCGTTCACCCTGACCTTCCTGCGCTGGGCCGGAACGTTCCTGGTCGTGGTCCCTTTTGCATGGCCATCCCTACAGCGTGACTGGCCGGTCATGCGCCGGCATATCCCGCTGTTGCTGGCGATGGCGCTGACCGGCTTCGCGCTCAACAACGCGCTGTCCTACTGGGGCCTGCAGCATACCCAGGCGCTCAACGCGCTGCTGATCCAGTCGTCGGGACCGCTGTTCGTCGCGCTGTGGGCGCTGGTGCTGTTCGGCGTGCGCCTGTCATGGATGCAGGCCATTGGCATTCTGGTCTCACTGTTCGGCGTGCTGATTATCATTCTGCGCGGCAATCTCGCCGCACTGGCGGATATCCAGATCAACTCCGGCGACATCAGCTTCGCCGGCGCGCTATTCGTGTTCGGGCTGTATTCCGCGCTGATGTCGAAGCGGCCGAAGATCAATCCGCTGTCGCTGATCGCCTTCACCACCGGGACCGGTGCGCTGATGCTGTTGCCGCTGGTCGGCTGGGAGGTCTCGGAGGGCAACCTCCTGATCCTCGACACACTGACCATCGCCACGGTCGTGTTCGTGGTGATCTTTCCCTCCGCGCTGGCCTACATCTTCTTCAATCGCGGCATCGAACTGATCGGGCCGAACCGCGCCGCGCCGTTCTTCCATCTGGTGCCGGTGTTCGGCTCGGTGATGGCAATCGTGCTGCTCGGCGAAAAGCCTGAACTGTTTCATCTGGTGGGCTACGTGCTGGTGCTGGCCGGCATTTTCACCGCATCGCGGCGCGGATCGGCCGGAAAACGTCCGGTTTCCTGACTCTGGCAATCCCGCGCGACTTCGCGCAATCTCTGCCCCAAGTGTCGGCGTCGTCACCGCCCGGTGACAGACGACCGATGCACGAAAAACGACAGGGCGGAGACACCATCGATGAACTTTCTGAAATTCACCATTTCGCCATTGGCTGCGGCGCTCGCGGTCGCCGCCTCTGTTCTGGCGGCCGGGCCATCGTCCGCACAGGCCCCATCACAGGGGACTTGGCCCGCACCGGGCAGGAATATCACGCTGGTACTGCCGTTCGCAGCAGGCAGCGGCACCGACACCACCACGCGCCTGATCTCAAAGGAGCTTGCCGTCGCACTCGGCACCAACATCGTGATCGACAACAAGCCCGGCGCGAACGGATCGATCGCCGCAAGCTACGTCGCGCGCGCAGAGCCGGACGGCTACACGATCTTCGTCACCACCAACACGTCGCATTCGGCAAATCCGTACCTGCTGAAAAACATGACCTACGATCCGATCAAGGACTTCACGCCGATCGCGCGCACCGGCGACCTGCCCTTCATGCTGGTGATCGATCCGAAGCTGCCAGTCAATTCGGTTGCCGATCTGGTCGCGCTGGCCAAGAAGGAGCCGGGCAAGTTCTCCTACGCCAGCGGAAGTTCATCGGCCATCGTGTCTGGTGCAACCTTCGCCACCCTCGCCGGGATTGATCTGCTGCATGTGCCCTACAAGAGTTCGCCCCCCGCGCTCACCGACGTTATCGCCGGCCGTGTCAGCATGATGTTCGTGGACGTTCCGACGGGCCTGCCGCATGTCAATGCCGGGGCGCTGAAGGCGCTCGCTGTGACCACCATCAAGCGCTCCGCGCTTCTGCCGGATCTTCCCACGATGGACGAAGCGGGTGTGAAGGGCTTCGACATCACCTCATGGCAGGGCTATCTCGGTCCGGCCAACGTGCCGAAGGACATCGTGACCAAGCTCAACACGGAAATCCGCAAGATTATCGAACGTCCGGACATCAAGGCTGAACTGGCCGGCCGCGGCATGGAGGCCTTTTCCGGCACGCCCGAGAGCTTCGACACATTCCTCAAGGATCAGCTTGTGGTGTGGGAAAAGCTGATCCGCGACGCCAAGATCGAGAAGCAGTGAAGCCTTTCACCTCTCCCCGCTTGCGGGGAGAGGTGAAAATTACGCCGCCCGTACCCGGCCAAGGAATTCATCCACCGCCGAGCGCAGCATGCCCGACTGCTGATCGAGATCCCGCGCGCTGGTGAGAACGACCGACGCCGCATTGCCGGTGGCGGACGCCGCCGCGCTGACACCGCCGATGTGATCGCTGATCTCGGCCGAACCCGCCGCCACCGACTGGATGTTGCGCGCGATTTCCCGCGTCGCGGCGCCCTGCTCTTCCACCGCGCTGGAGATATTCACCGTGATCTCGCTCATGCGCGCGATCGTCTCGGTGATGCCGCCGATCGACGTCACCGCATCGCTGGTAGTGGCCTGCATCGCCGCGACCTGGGACGAGATTTCTTCCGTCGCCTTGGCGGTCTGGGTGGCGAGGGCCTTCACTTCCGACGCGACCACGGCAAAGCCCCGTCCCGCCTCGCCTGCGCGCGCCGCCTCGATGGTCGCATTCAATGCCAGCAGATTGGTCTGCGCGGCGATGGAGTGAGTGAGCTGCACCACCTCGCCGATCTTCTCGGCGCCGCTGGTCAAGAGCTGAACCGGCGGATTGGTGCGCTCGGCATCGGCCACCGCCTTGCTGGCGATCTCGTTCGACTGGTTGACCTGGCGCGAGATCTCCGCGACCGAGCTGGAGAGTTCCTCCGCCGCGGCAGCCACGGTGCCGACATCGTTCGACGCGCGCTCCGAGGCCGAGCCGACCGTCGCGGCACGGGCGCTCGCGTCCGTCGCCGAATGGGTCATCGACTGCGCCGTGGTCTGCATGCCGGCTGCCGACGACGCCACCGAGCGCACAATGCCGTTGACGCTGCTTTCGAACTCCCGGGCGATGGCATCCATCGCGGCCTTGCGTTCCTCCGCCGCACGCTTGCGCGTCTCGGCGTCGGCGCTTTCAAGATCGCGCATCCGCACAGCGTTGTCCTTGAACACCTGCACCGTCGCCGCCATCTTGCCGATCTCGTCGCGGTGGCCGATGCCGGGAATCTCTTCCGCAAGCTCGCCGTCCGCGAGGGTCTTCATGCGCGCGCCGAGCTGGCCGAGCGGACGGGTGATGCTGCGGCCGATGAACCAGGCGACTGCGCCGGAAATCACGCCGATGCCGAGAATCGCAGCGCCCAGCGCCATCACGATCTGCATCAGCTTGGCATCGAGATCGTCGACATAGGCGCCGGTGCCGACGAACATTTTCCAGCCGGGAATGCCCGCAGCGTAGGAGATTTTCGGCGCCAGTTCGGTCTGGCCCGGCTTCTGCCAGAAGTAGTGGATCGTGACATCGCCCTTGGCGGCGACACCGTCGCGCATTTCGCGGGTCGACTTGCGTCCGTTCACAACGTTATCGAGATGGCTGGTGCCGATCTGCTTCGGATTGAGCACGGCGACCGCGATGCCGTCCATCGTATAGACGAACATGTAGCCCGCGCCGTTGTCGTAGGTCATGTTCTGCACCCGCTGCACCCACTGCTCGATCGCAGCGTCCTTAGTCAGCTTCCCGGCATCGACCTGCTTCTGGTATCCCGCGGCCATGTTCCTGGCTGTATCGACGATCGCGCGAAGCTGCTCCGTCCGCGCGCTGAACATTTCGTTCCGCATCATGCGCGCGGCAAAGAAGCCGGCCGCACACAAACCAATCAGAGTGACGCACACCAGAACGCCCAGCTTCAGGGCCACGGGCCAGTTATTCAGGAATTTCACGCGGCTTCTCCGGAGAAATGGCGCGAACGCGCCGAAGTAAGAATTCACTTCTTTTAGGACAAGACTGTTGAATCTTTCTTACCCCTCGTCCGCCTGACGCCCACAGACTGCGTCCAGCGTGCTGAGACAAAAAAGCGCGGCTGCTTTTCAGCAACCGCGCTTTCGATGCGTTCGACGGTATTCAGTGCTCCCGGATCGGCTCCGGAAGATTCTTTGATTCAGATCAGGTTACGCCGCGCGCACCTTGCCGAGGAATTCATCCACTGCGGTGCGCAGCATGCCCGATTGCTGATCGAGGTCGCGGGCGCTGGTGAGCACATCCGACGCTGCAGTCCCGGTGGCTGCTGCCGCCGCGCTGACGCCGCCGATGTGATCGCTGATCTCGGTCGATCCTGCCGCCACCGACTGGATGTTGCGCGCGATCTCGCGCGTCGCCGCACCCTGCTCTTCAACGGCGCTGGAGATGTTCATGGTGATCTCGCTCATGCGCGTGATCGTCTCGGTGATGCCGCCGATCGACACCACAGCTTCGCTGGTTGTGGCCTGCATCGCTGCGACCTGCGCCGAGATTTCCTCGGTGGCCTTGGCGGTCTGGTTGGCGAGCGCCTTCACTTCCGAAGCGACGACCGCGAAACCACGGCCGGCTTCGCCGGCGCGTGCAGCTTCAATGGTCGCGTTCAGCGCAAGAAGGTTGGTCTGCGCCGCGATGGAGTGGATGAGCTGCACCACTTCGCCGATCTTCTCCGCGCCGCTGGACAGAACCTGCACCGTCGCGTTGGTGCGTTCGGCATCGGCCACGGCCTTGCTGGCGATTTCGTTGGACTGGTTGACCTGACGCGAGATTTCCGCGACCGAGCTGGACAGTTCTTCCGCAGCAGCAGCCACAGTACCGACGTCGTTCGATGCCTTCTCGGAGGCCGATCCCACCGTCGCCGCGCGGGCGCTGGCGTCGCTGGCCGATGCGGTCATCGATTCCGCGGTGGTCTGCATGCCGGCGGCAGACGCCGACACAGAGCGCACGATGCCGTTGACGCTGCTTTCGAAGGTGCTTGCGATGCTGTTCATCATCGCTTGGCGCTCCGCAGCAGCACGGTCCTTGGCCGCTGCTTCTTCCTGCTCGAGCCCACGGATGCGGATCGCGTTGTCCTTGAAGACCTGCACGGTCGTGGCCATCTTGCCGATTTCGTCGCGGCGGCCGATCCCCGGAATGTCCTCTTCGAGCTGGCCATCCGCCAGTGTCTGCATGCGGGTGCCGAGCATACCGAGCGGACGGGTGATGCTGCGGCCGATGAACCAGGCCACCGCGCCGGAGACTGCGCCGATCAGGACAGTCGCCGCAATCAGCGCCCAGACGATGGGCATCAGCTTTGCGTCGAGATCGTCGAGATAACCGCCGGTACCGACAAACATGTTCCAGCCGGGAATGGCGACCGCATAGGACACCTTGCGGATGGGCGTATCGTCGCCCGGCCGATAGTACTCGTAGCGCAGGGTCACGTCGCCCTTGGCCGCAACACCGTCGCGCAGTTCGCGCGCCAGCTTGCGGCCGTTGGTTTCGACGTCGAGCTGATTGCTGCCGATCTTCTTCACGTCCGGCGTCGCGACCGTAATGCCGTCCATCGTGTAGACGAACATGTAGCCGGTGCCGTTCTCGTAAGTCATGGTCTGGGCGCGCTTCGCGAATTCCGCGATCGCAGCTTCCTTGGTCATCTGTCCGGCATCGACCTGCTTCTGCAGTCCGATCGCCATGTTGCGCGCGGTATCGACCAGCGCGCGGGTCTGCGCTTCGCGCCCGTTCACCAGTTCCCGCTGCATCATATAGGCTGAGTAAAGACCGGCTGCGCTGAGGCCAAGCAAAGTCACACCGACCAAAATTCCGAGTTTGGCGGTGATAGGCAGATTATTCAGGAATTTCACGGTGACTCTCCGGGTCGGGACCGCGCTTCTGCACGGATTCGACCGTACCAAGTATCGAAATTTCCTTTCGGGTTGGTTACCCCGCTACCCTTCCGGATTTCGTCCGACCAAAGCAAAACGGGCCGGAGAAACTCCGGCCCGTTTGTCATTTCGCGTGAGGGCCAGAAAGCCCTTAAACGTCAGGTTCTCAGAACGTCAGCGCCTTGGCCTGCTTGACCTGCGGCAGCGCCAGCGTCTTGGCCAGCACATCGGCCGGCACCGCGCCATCGACCTCGACCAGCGCGATGGCGTCGCCGCCCTGCTGGTGACGGCCGAGATGGAATGTCGCGATGTTGACCTTGGCGTCGCCGAGCAGCGAGGCGAACTTGCCGATGAAGCCCGGCTTGTCCTCGTTGGTGACGTAGATCATCGACTTGCCGAACTCGGCATCGACGCGGATGCCCTTGATGTCCACGAGGCGCGGCTTGCCGTCGTGATACACCGTGCCGGACACCGAGCGCTCCTGCTTTTCGGTGGTGACGGTCACCGTGATCAGGCTCTCGTAGTCGCTCTGCGCGGCGCGGGTCACTTCATCGACCACCATGCCGCGGTCCTTCGCCACCACCGGCGCCGAAACGACATTGATGTCGCCCAGCATCGGCCGCAGCAGCCCGGTCAGCGCCGCTGATGTCAGCGCCTTGATCTTCATTTCCGACACGGCGCCTTCATAGGTGATCTGGACCTTGGAGATGCCGGTCTCGGTGAGCTGGCCCGCGAACGAGCCGAGCTTTTCGGCGAGTTCGATGAAGGGCCGCAGCTTCGGGGCTTCTTCCGCCGTGATCGAAGGGAAGTTGACCGCGTTGGAGATCGCACCGTTCAGGAGATAGTCCGACATCTGCTCGGCCACCTGCAGCGCGACGTTCTCCTGCGCTTCGGTGGTGGATGCGCCGAGATGCGGCGTGCAGATCACGTTCGGACGGCCGAACAGCACGTTGGCCTTGGCCGGCTCTTCCACGAACACGTCGAACGCTGCGCCTGCGACATGCCCGGAGTCGAGCGCCGCAGCGAGTGCGGTTTCGTCCACCAGACCGCCGCGCGCGCAGTTGATGATGCGCACGCCCTTCTTGGTCTTGGCGAGCGCCGCCGCGTCCAGGATGTTCTTTGTCTTGTCGGTGAGCGGGGTGTGCAGCGTAATGAAATCGGCGCGCTTGAGCAGGTCATCGAGTTCGACCTTCTCGACGCCAATGTCCTTGGCGCGCTCCGGCGACAGGAATGGATCGAACGCGATCACCTTCATGCGCAGACCGATCGCGCGATCCACAACGATCGAGCCGATGTTGCCTGCACCGATCACGCCCAGCGTCTTGCCGGTGATCTCGACGCCCATGAAGCGGTTCTTCTCCCACTTGCCGGCCTGGGTCGAGGCATCGGCGGCCGGGATTTCGCGGGCCAGCGCCAGCATGAGCGTGATGGCGTGTTCAGCTGTCGTGATCGAATTGCCGAACGGCGTGTTCATCACGATGATGCCCTTGGCGGTCGCCGCAGGGATCTCGACATTGTCGACGCCGATGCCGGCGCGGCCGATCACCTTCAGCTTGGTGGCCTTCTCGAGGATCTTCGCCGTCGCCTTGGTGGCTGAGCGGATCGCAAGGCCGTCATAGTTGCCGATGATTTCGGCGAGCTTGTCCTTGTCCTTGCCGAGGTCCGGCTGGAAATCGACTTCGACGCCGCGGTCCTTGAAGATCTGGACTGCGGCGGGAGACAGCGCGTCGGAAATGAGAACTTTGGGTTTGGACATGATGTTCTTCCTTCACCTCCCTGACGGAGGTCGGCCTGCAAGGCCAAGGTGGGATGAAAGGATTAAGAGGCCGCATCGCGAGGTCTTCTCCCTCTCCCCGTTCTTACGGGGAGAGGGTTGGGGTGAGGGGCAAATTGAAAAGAAAGACGCGCCCCTCCCCCCCCCCCCCTCCTTTGTGGGGGGAAGGGGGGGGGGGGGGGGGCGAAATAAAAAAGAAGGACGCCCCCCTCACCCGACCGCGTTGCGGTCGACCTCTCCCCGCTTGCGGGGAGAGGTAAAAAGAAGAGTTAAGCCGCTTTCGCCAGCGAGGCCTTGGTCTCGGCAAATGCCCAGTCGATCCACTGCGTGAGGATTTCGACGTCCTTGGCTTCGACAGTCGCGCCGCACCAGATGCGAAGGCCCGCAGGCGCATCGCGATAGTGCGCGAAGTCGTAACCGGCAGCTTCCTTCTCGACAGCCGCGACCAGCTTCTTGGCAAAGTCAGCCTGCGCGTCGGCGGAAAGCGATGTGATCGCGGGATCGATCACCTTCAGACACACCGAAGTGTTGGAGCGGATCGCCGGATCGGCCGCGAGGAAATCGACCCACGGGGTCTTGGCCTTCCAGTCGGCCAGCACCTTGGTGTTGGCATCGGCGCGCGCAATGAGCGCCTTGAGGCCACCGACGGACTTCGCCCAGTTCAGCGCATCGAGATAGTCCTCGACGCAGAGCATCGACGGCGTGTTGATGGTTTCGCCTTCGAAGATGCCGGCGTTGAGCTTGCCGCCCTTGGTCATGCGGAAGATCTTCGGCAGCGGCCACGGCGGCGTATAGCTCTCGAGGCGTGCGACGGCGCGCGGCGACAGGATCAGCATGCCATGCGCGGCTTCGCCGCCCAGCGCCTTCTGCCAGGAGAAGGTCACGACATCGAGCTTCGGCCAGTCGAGCGGCTGCGCGAAGGCGGCGGAGGTCGCGTCGCAGATGGTCAGGCCTTCACGGTCGGCCTTGATCCAGTCGGCGTTCGGAACGCGCACGCCGGAGGTGGTGCCGTTCCAGGTGAAGATGATGTCCGAATTCTTGTCAGCCTTCGACAGGTCCGGAATTTCGCCATAGCCCGCGTGGAGCTTGACCACGTCCTTGAGCTTCAATTCCTTGACGACGTCGCTGACCCAGCCTTCGCCGAAGGATTCCCAGGCGATGGTGGTGACCGGGCGCGGCCCGAGCAGCGACCACAGCGCCATTTCCACGGCGCCGGTATCGGACGCAGGCACGACGCCGATCTTGTAGTCGGCGGGCACTTCAAGCACTTCGCGCGTCAGATCGATCGCGAGCTTGAGCTTGGCCTTGCCGACCTTCGCGCGATGCGAACGGCCGAGGGCTGCGTCCTTGAGATTTTGGGGGGTCCAGCCGGGGCGCTTGGCGCAGGGGCCGGAGGAAAAATGCGGCACGTTCGGCTTGGCGCCGGGCTTCGCTACAGTCATCGTCTATCCTTCCAGATAGTGAGCCTCCCGTTGGGGGGAGGTGTCCCGCCGCCGTCAATATGGAAGGTTTCGGATTTCGTCAAGAAACATTGCGGGGCGGCAATCACAAAGCTGGGATGCAAAAGCCCTTCCCGCCCCGGTCAGGCGGGCCGCTTCCATTCCTCGAGCGGGATATTCGGCATCTCGAAACGCTCGTTCGTGCGGGTATACCAGCCGCCTTCCATGCGCCCGATCAGATCGAGTTTTTCAGCATCGACATACTGCCGCGCAGCATCGATCACCGCGTGATCCTGAACATGGATCATCAGGATACGGCCGAGCACGAGGCTGAAATTACCGAGCGCCACTTCCTGCATGAAGGTGCATTCCATCGAGACCGGCGAGGCTTCGATGCGCGGCACCTTCACCTTCTCCGAAGGCACAAGTTTCAGATTCGCTTCGGTCGCTTCCTCGACACCCTTGGGGAACGCGATCGACGTGATCCGCATTTCCTGCGCGAGCCTGTAAGGCACGAGATTGACGACGAACTGCTCATTGATACGGATATTGGCGCGGGTGTCCTTCGGCTCGCCCGGCCCCTTGCTGCCGATGCCGACACCAACCGTCGCCGGATCGGAGCCGAACACATTGAAAAACGAAAACGGCGCCGCGTTCACCGCGCCATTGCTGTCGCGTGTGGTGATCCATGCGATAGGCCGCGGCAATACGGTGGCCAGCAGCAGCTTGTAACGCTCGCCGGGTTTCATCGCCTCGAAATCGAACTGCATATCCGCTCTCCCGGTGACCTGCATTTGGCAAATCGTCCCGGCCGAACCTAGATGCTTTTTTAGAACTTACAACGCTGGACGAAGATTCACCCGCGCATGGGCGATCTGCCCGCGTGGCGTCAACTCTGTGTCATGCCTGTTATTCCGGGGCGGCGCCGACCGGCGGTCCGCCGGGCGGACGGTGCAGGAAGGTGATGGTGGCGAACGCCCCAAGCCACGAGCCCACAGCGGCAAAGACCACATAGAGCCAGTTCTCGGTGTAGCTGATCACGGCATAGGACGAAAGCAGATACCAGATGCTGCTCCAGGACGCGGCGGGGACTCGCTTGCGCGCCACCACCGCCGACGTGAACATGACATAGACGGCATCGGTCGCGGCAGTGGCGAGCAGAACGGCAACGGCAGTCAGGGGATTGATGGCCGGCATGGGCGCTTCCTCGGCTTGATGACGAACCGTCTCCAGCTTACCCACATCCGCGCGTTCGCGCCGGATCAAAGGCCGAGGATTTTTTCGCAGTCCGCGATCCAGCGCCGCACCGAGGCATAGCCATCGAGATGGAAACCGCCCTCGTGCGCAACACGGGTGTAGGCCAGCAGCGCCACGTCCGCCAGCGACAGCGTGTCATCCACCAGAAACCGGGTGTCGTGCAGCTGATGCTCCATCCGCGCCAGCGCGAAGTAGCCGCGCTTGACCTTTTCCGGATCGAGATCGCCCTGCGACTTGCCGAGATAGAACATCTGGAAGCGGCAGACCGCCAGATACGGCTCGTGACTGTACTGCTCCCAGAACAGCCACTCATCCATCTTCGCGCTGAGAAAGGCTTCCGCCGGGATCAGATCGGTGCCGCGCGCAAGGTAGCGGATGATCGCGTTGGACTGCGCCAATGTCCGGCCGTCATCGAGTACGAGCACCGGCACCTGCCCCGCGCCGTTGAGCTTGAGAAACTCCGGCGTACGGCTCTCACCCTTCAGGGTATCGACATCGATCCAAGTGTAGCGGCGTGAAAGCTTGTCGCAAACCCACTTCACCTTCAGGCAGTTGCCGGAATTCAGGTCGCCATAGATCTTCATGACCACGCCTCCCGATGATCGCCCTTCCCTGAACAGACCCCAGCACAACAGCCGTCAAGGCCACTGTCAACGACACGGACCGCAACAGGCAACTGCCGATGGAGGCTTGATCAGAATTTGTAGCCGAGACCGCCGCGCACGGTGTTGATGTTGGTGTCGATCGGACCAGTGAAGCGGACGTATTCCCATTCCCCGCGCGCGAAGAAATTGCCGAACAGCATTGCCTCCGCACCGACACCGAAGGTGTATCCGACCATCAGGCGCTGGTGCTTGTTCTCGGCCCTGTTGTAGGTCACGTCGTAATCTACAAAAGGCGCCGGCACCGTGGTGCCCACATAGGTACCCGTGCTTCTGATGTTGCTGGACCTGTAGCTATCCGCGAGTCCGAGGGCGACGCCACCGAAGGCATAGGGAAGGAATCGGCCGATGGCATAACCGGCGCGGCCACGAAGAGTTAGCACGTCGGTAAAGTTGATCGAGGCGGCTGACGTCGCATCTGCGCTGTAATTGACATCGTTGACGGTGATCTGCCGGGCCATATTGCCGCTCGCCTTTGCGCCAAACGTCCCGTGCATATAACTCACATCGACACCCAGCACGGTGTCTTCCCACTGCGCGTTGTAGCCGGCGAAGCCGCCGAAGGCTGCGTTCTGATGGGAAACTTTACCGCCGATCACTGGCCAGCCCGAGACTCCCAACACCTGATCGGCGCTGGTAAGCGCGAGTTGCTGTTGAGCGATGTCTCTCGTTGCGCTGCTGAAATTATGATCGGACGATCCGTAAGCAGCCTGCCCGCCGACATAGACGCCTTGCCAGCGCGGGACTCTCACATCGTCGCGAACGCTTCCGCGCAAGATCGGCAGATCTTCCGGATAATCCGCGGCGTGCGCACCCTGCGCGGCTCCGGCCAGCATCATCGCAATCACAATCCGGCGCATTCCAAAACTCCGTCACAAACGCTTAACTACGTTCGATCATGCCGCGTTAACCCTAATCATTCGTTATCGCTGCGCGCTTTGCGCAAAAGAAAACGGCGCGGAAAAATCCGCGCCGTTGAAGTTTGAAGGAGGGAGAAGAAAGAAAGCAGATCAACCCTTGCGGATCAGCGGAGGCAGCATCGGCGGTACGTAAGCGGGAGCCGGATCGATCGCCCAGCGCACGCCGAACTTCAGATCGTGCGAGGTGAGGCTCTTGAAGTTCATCGGATTGTTGCGGTTGTTGGTGCCGTCATAGGCGACGATGTCTCCGCTCAATGCGTCGCCCATATCGACATAACGGTATGCCAGTTCGAGCGTCAGGCTCGGATTGACCTTGTAGGCAAGACCGGCATGTGCCGCCCAGGCGAAATTCCACTTCGAAGCGGTCGCTGCCGTGGCGAAGCTCGGGCTCGCAGGCGAACCGGACAAGCCGGTGTCCGTGAAACCGGAGATCGTGTTGCGCGAACCGCCGATACCGACACCGACGAACGGCGTGATGCACCACCAGGTGCCGAGATCGGCGTAGACGTTGGCGAGAACCAGCCATTCGGACTTGCTGCCACCGTAGTTATCGTAGCCGCTCGGCGCACCGTTGAACGACACCAGATCGGTGCCATGGAAATTGGCGTTCCCGCGATATTCGCCGGTGATGTCCGCGCGGAACCAGTTGTTGAAGCGATAGCCGGCGCCAATGCCGAAAATGCCGGCAGTGTCGAAACCGAGCCCTGTGTTCTGAACGGAGACGCCCGGATCGTAATACAGCGCGTTGTCGAGACGCTTCACCTTCTGATTGCTGAAGCCGATGTCGCCGCGCAGATACCAGCCGCCGAAGTCTTCGACCGGAGGCGGCACATACATCGGAGGCGGTGGCGGAAGGTCGGCAGCGAGCGCGGCCGAGGAAATGAATGTCGCTGCGCCCGCAGCAAGAAGATTCTTCAGAGTACGCATTGGTCCGGTCCTTTCGCCGGTGAGGCAGACAAAAGCCTCACGCTCAAAACTCATGGTCGGACCATGGCACCAAATGTTTAAGCGGCACTTAACCCTAATTCTTAACCGCGATTTTTAATCTGGCTTAAGCGAGACGGTAAACATTTACACAATGCGCGAAGCATCGCGCGCCGCAATTCCTAACGATGTGTTGACGGTTAAGTCAGCGATGCTGACGTGATAAGGATAAGCAATATTCAGCGTGTCATGGCCGGACTTGTTCCGGCCATCCCGACATCAAGGCACTGTGCTCAGTTCATCGAGATCACCGGGACAAGCCCGGTGATGACACTGTGCTTGATGACAGCGCTGCGCGTCACAACTTGTGGCGTTTGATCTGCGGCAGGAAGATCGCGAGCAGGCCGATGGCGGGAAGCCACGCGCAGACCTGATACACGAAGTCGATGCCCTTCCAGTCCGCGACCTGACCGAGCACGGCAGCGCCGAGTCCACCGAAGCCGAAGGTCATGCCGTAGAACAGGCCCGAGATCATGCCGAGACGATGCGGCATCAGCTCCTGCGCATAGACGATGATCGCCGGCGTCGCCGAGGAAATGATGAATCCGATCAGGATGCTCAGCACCGCGCTTGCGAACAGGCCGACATGCGGCAGCGCCAGTGTGAACGGCAGCGCGCCGATGATCGAAAACCAGATCACATACTTGCGGCCGAACCGGTCACCGAGCGGACCGCCGAAGAAGACACCGACAGCGCTCGCACCGAGAAACAGGAACAGATAGATCTGCGACGCCTGCGTGGTGATGCCGAATTTCTGGATCAGGAAGAAGGTGTAATAGCTGCCGATGCTCGCGGTGTAGAACGCCTTCGAGAACAACAGCACCGCCAGCACGGTCAGCGCGACGAGCGTGCGCGTCGACGAACGTTCCTCGCTCACCGTGCCATGCGCGTGCTTGCGCTGCGCGACGCGCGGCTTGTACCAGCGCCCGATCTGCCACAGCACCACAATGGCGAGCGCCGCAACCAGCGAGAACCACGCGATGCTGCCCTGCCCGAACGGCACGACGATCAGCGCCGCAAGCACCGGACCGATAGCGCTGCCGATATTGCCGCCGACCTGGAACACTGACTGCGCCATGCCGACGCGCCCGCCCGAGGCCATGCGCGCGATGCGCGAGGATTCCGGATGGAAGACCGCAGAGCCGGTGCCGACGAGAGCCGCGGCCAGAAGAATAGCCCAGTAGTGATGCGCAACGCTGAGCAGGATCAGGCCCGCGAAAGTGAAGCCCATGCCAAGCGCCAGCGAAAACGGCTTTGGATACTTGTCGGTGTAGGCGCCTACAAATGGCTGCAGCAGCGACGAGGTGAACATGAAGGCCAGCGTGATCATGCCGATCTGGCCGAAATCCAGCGCGTAATTGTCCTTCAGGATCGGATAGACCGACGGGATCAGCGACTGCATCAGGTCGTTGAGAAGATGCGAAAAGCTAATGGCGCCGATGACGGCAAACGCAGGAGTGGTCGCAGACGGCGCCGGAGGCGTATCCACAACGATGGGCGCAGCGAGGGTGTCTTCGGACAGGATAACGGGCTTGTTCACGGCAGCATCCCGGCAATCAAAGGAGCAAAAAACGCGTCAAAACGCTGCGCTCTGATACGATTTCAGCCGAAACGCCACCAGCCGCAATGGACCATGGCAGTATTGCGGAAAGATCAGGCCGCAGCCGACGCCGTGCCCAAAGCCGAGACGATCATGTCGACGGCCTCCTCAACGAGGTCGCGGTTGTCGCCCTCGCCCATCACCCGGATCACCGGCTCTGTGCCGCTGGGGCGGATCAACAGACGGCCGCTGCCGTTCAGGCGCTTCTCGGCATCGAGGATCGCCGACTTCACGCCCGGATTGTCCAGCGGCTTGCCGGCACGGTAGCGCACGTTCTTGAGAATCTGCGGCATCGGCTCGAAGCGATGGCACACTTCCGAAACCGGACGGCCGAGACGCTGCACCACGGCCAGCACCTGCAATGCCGCAACGAAGCCGTCGCCGGTGGTGGCGTAGTCGGACAGGATGATGTGGCCCGACGGCTCGCCGCCGAGATTGTAGCCGCCCTTCAGCATTTGCTCGAGCACATAACGATCGCCGACCGGCGTGCGCAGCAGTTCGATGCCCTGCTCTTTCAGGAAACGCTCAAGGCCGAGATTGGACATCACGGTGGCGACGATGCCGGGCTTCGCCAGACGTCCGTCGTCCTTCCAGCTCTGCGCAATGACCGCGAGCAACTGATCGCCATCGACCACATGGCCGCGCTCGTCCACGATGATGACGCGATCGGCGTCGCCATCGAGCGCAATGCCGATATCGGCGCGCATCTCGCGCACCTTGCGCGACAGCGCTTCCGGCGAGGTCGATCCGCAATCCTTGTTGATGTTGAAGCCATCCGGCTCGACGCCGATGGAAATCACGTCCGCGCCCAGTTCCCACAGCGCTTCCGGCACCACCTTGTAGGCCGCGCCATTGGCGCAATCGACCACGACGCGCAGGCCATCGAGGCTGAGATCGCGCGGCAGGGTGCGCTTGGCGAACTCGATATAGCGGTCGTGAACGCCGTCGATGGGGCGGGCGCGGCCGAGGCTGGCGCTCTGGGCGTGGCGCT
>CAZQMD010000091.1:0-16772 GCA_964594185.1 uncultured Afipia sp.
CTTTGAAGGCCAAGGACGCGGCAACCGGCGTGGAAATTTCCGACGTTGCCCGCGTTGCCCAGATCTGGGTCAAGGGTGAGCCGCTTGTCCGCCATTATGCCTCGCCTGAGAGTGCGCTTAAGGCGCTGGCTGACATCGAAAAGGAAGGCAAGACGGCCCGCGTTGTCTACGCCCAGGATCGCGAGAGCGGCATTAAGCTGTTCGCGCAGCAAGCGTGGTTCGTGCGAAGCACGAACGGTGAGCTCAATGCTTTCCTGTCGAAGGGGGCCGCTGAGAGCTGGGCAAAGGCCAAGGGCGGTCAGGTTGTGGACTACACTGGCGCGAGGGAATCTCTCGTCGCGAGCCGTTGATCCATGACGATTGCCTTCGGAGATCGATCACGAACGATCCGCCTGCTGATACGTTTTGGGTCGATCATCGTCTGTATCGCGCTCTGGCAGCTTGCGTCGTCGCTCCGGCTTAATCTGGGTGTGGTGACATTTCGCAACGTGCCGCCGCCGACTGAGGTTCTGCAGTCGGTATTGGCGCTCCTCCGCTCCCCAAAGCTGCTGTCGCATGTCGGCAGCAGTCTTTGGCGGGTTTTCGCTGGCTATGGCGCTGCCGCGCTGCTGGGTGTTTTGCTCGGTTTTGCGATCGGGCGATCGCGGTTTGCCAATGATATTCTATTGCCACCACTGGAACTGTTGCGGCCAATTCCTGCGGTGGCATGGATTCCGCTCTCTATTCTGATGTTCCCATCGTCAGAGCTATCGATGATTTTCATCACCTTTGTTGGGGCGCTGTTTCCGATCATTCTCAATACGGTTCACGGGGTAGCGAATGTCGATCGCCGCCTTGTCGCTTCAGCGCGCAGCCTGGGCGGAACGCGCAGTGCTATCTTGCGGGAGATTGTTCTGCCGGGTGCTGCTCCCAGCATCGTGACGGGCCTTGCGATTGGCATGGGGACCTCCTGGTTTTGTCTCGTGACGGCTGAGATGATTTCCGGTCAGTTCGGTATCGGCTATTACACATGGGAAGCCTATACCCTGCAAAACTATGCTGACATTATTGTTGGTATGCTGGTGATCGGACTGTTCGGCATGGGCAGCAGCTGGCTTTTAACGACTGCCGGGCAGATCCTGATGCCATGGCGACAGCCGGTGATCGCGCGATGAGCGTTTCGCGAGCAGGGAACCGGACGCTGCTGTTCGGCCGGATCGAAATCGACCAAGTCTCCATCTCGCTCGGGCACGGATCTGATGCATTCGAAGCCGTTCATGGACTCGATTTTTCCGTCGCGCCGGGGGAGCTTGTTTGTATTCTCGGACCATCTGGATGCGGTAAGTCAACGCTTCTTGGTGCGCTGGCGGGTCATCTGCCGATCAGCAGAGGGAAGCTGACCGTCGACGGCGAAGCGGTTGCCACTCCGAGTCCAGAGCGTGGCATGGTGTTTCAGCAGCACACATTGTTCCCGTGGAAGAAAGTCCGGGAGAATGTTGCTTTCGGCCCCAAGATGAGAGGGATCGCAAGGCAGGAGCGGGAACGATCGGCAGACGAGATACTGGCGCTTATCGGGCTGTCCGGCTTCGAGAATTTCTATCCATCGCAATTGTCCGGCGGGATGCAGCAGCGTGTGGAAATTGCACGTGTTCTGATTAATCAGCCGCACGTGCTGCTCATGGACGAACCATTCAGCGCGCTTGATGCTTTGACGCGTTCGAAGATGCACGATGTCTTACTCGATATCTGGACCAGAATTCCGACCACGACGCTGTTTGTGACACACGACATTGATGAAGCGCTGTTCCTGGCCGATAGGGTCATCATGATGAGCGCGCGGCCGGGCAGGGTGATCGAAGACATTCGCGTGCCTTTCGCGCGGCCCCGCCATCCCGAGTTGGTGACGGAGCCTGAGTTCACTCGCCTGAAGCGTCACTTCCTTGAACTCTTGCGGATTCCTTCCGGCGCAACACCGCTCGCAAGGCTGAGTCCGCTAGGCGTAACGAGCGTGTAGATACCCATTGGAGCGTTACTGCCACGGCGCCGCTGTGGCCGTAGATGATGTATGCGCACCGTGACCGGCAAGCATGTTGACGCTTGGGCTGTCTGGAATAATCGCCCAGGAATTGTTGTCTCAACAGGATGGAAATAATGGATCCGCACTTGAGGCGGGTCTCTTGTTTCTTTTTCGGCAGCAAGATTGACTTCCTATGCGTGCCGCGCAGACATCCGCGGAACGATCAATAAGGAGTTGATGATGAAGTCGTTTCGGTCATTGTTCATTCTGGCGCTCGGCGTTGCGGGCCTCGGGGCCGCACCTGCGAATGCGCAGGACACGCTGCGCATCGGCGCACCGTTGCCGCTCACCGGCGCACTTGCGCCTGAAGGCGCCAAGCTGAAGCAGGGCTATGAACTCTGGCAGGAAAAGGTCAACGCGGCTGGCGGCATCAAGGCGGGTGACAAGAAGCTGAAGATCGATCTTGTCTATTACGACTATCAGTCAACGACGCCGAAAGCGGTTCAACTCGCCGAAAAACTCATCAGCGATGACAAGGTCGACTTTCTGTTCTCACCATTCGGCTCCGGCGCGGCCAAGGCCGTAAGCGCGGTGGCGGAAAAGTACGGGGTGCCGTTGCTGGCGTCCAGCGCCTCATCCGCCGAAGTCTTTGACCAGGGCTACAAGAATCTGTTCGGTCTCTACACGGACAATAGCACGCTGAGCGAGCCCATCGCGGAACTGATCAAGGCCAAGCTGCCCAAGGTAAAGCGTGTGGCCATTCTGGCGCGGAACGATCTGTACCCGCTGTAGCTCGGCAACGAATTCGAGAAGAGCGCGAAGAAGCGCGGCTTCGAGGTCGTTTACTTCGAGAAATATCCGATCGGAACACTCGATCATTCATCGGCTTTGACACAGCTGCGTGCTGCTAACCCGGACTGGGTTGTTGTGACAGGCTATATCAACGATCTCATCCTTGTCCGCAAACAGGCTGGCGAATTGAAGGTCGGGGGGCAGGTTTACACGCTGATCAACGGACCAGCTTACAAGGAATGGATCGACGCCGTTGGGCCGCTGGCGGAGAATGTCACCACGGCGGGCTGGTTCCATCCCGTCCTCAACTATACGAGCGAGGATGTGTTTGGTTCGACCAAGACTTTCGTTTCGCAGTTTAAGGCCAAGTATGGCGCCGAGCCGGACTTCACGCAGGCTTCGGGCGCTGCGGTCGGTGTCATTCTGCAGCTTGCGATCGAACGTGCAAGTTCGAAGGATCGCGACGCCGTTCGGGCTCAGCTGGTGAAGGGCGGTTTCAAGACGTTCTTTGCACCGGTCTCTTTCGGCCCCACCGGTATTGCAAATTCCTATATTCCACCGGTCTATCAAATCCAGCAGGGTAGGGTGCAGGTGGTGTTCCCTGCCGACATTGCGACCAGCGATTTCCGCTCTGCGCCTGGCAACTAAACGCACGGTCACGTTGAGCCGTGGCAACCGCAAGGTCGCCACGGCTCGCGTCATTCATACGGGTTGCCTCTTGAAGGTCTTTTAATGCTCTGGATTCAGGTTTTGGCCAACGGGCTCGCGCTCGGCGGGCTTTATGCCAGCATCGCGGTGGGCTTTTCGCTGGTGTGGGGCGTGCTGAACATCATCAATATCCTGCATGGATCATTGATTGTGCTCGGCGGCTATCTTGCTTTCTTTGCGCATCAATACCTGGGCATCAATCCCTTCCTATTCGCGCCACTCGCAGGAGCGATCATGTTCCTTCCTGGATTTTTCATCCAGCGTGTCATGATCAATCCTGTGATGGGCCGCCCGGTGCTTATCACCCTTGTTCTGACATTCGGGCTTAACCTGTTTCTCGATAATGCGATGCTGGCGGCCTTTAAGGCTGACTATCGCAAGGTCATTCTTCAGCCCGCGCTTGGTGTTCTCGAGTTTGGAAATATCATCGTTCCCCTGGACCGGATCTACGCGACTGCGGTCGGTCTGGTGCTGGTCGGCGCGCTGTGGCTGTTGCTGCGTTTCACGCAGCTCGGGCGGGCCATTGTCGCTGTGCGGATGGATCGTGATGCAGCCGCACTGATGGGGATCGATGTCCGGCGGACCTATGCGATTGCTTTTGGACTCGGAACACTCATGGCCGGTTCGGCAGGCGCTTTGCTCGCCGCGATTTTTCCGATTTCGCCGGTGTCCTCAAGCGGCTATCTCGGCAAGGCTTTTGTCATCTGCGTGCTGGGAGGTCTCGGTAGCATTCCCGGCGTCGTCGTGGGAGGTTTCGCGCTTGGCGTCATCGAAAGTTTTGGTGCGCTGGCGCTCGGGCCAGAAAATGCCCTGACGATCTCGTTTCTGCTCCTGATCGTGCTTTTGATTGTGCGGCCCACGGGGATTCTCGGGCGGCGGGGGTTCAATTGATGCGAACCCGGATTGCTATTTTAGCGTTGCTCGTTGCCGTGCTTGTTGCGTTGCTTGCCTTTGGCGACAACTACGCCCTGCGCCTCGCTACGACGGTTGCGATGTATGTGACGCTTGCGGTGGCGTGGAACATTGTCGGCGGCTTCACAGGCTATCCTTCGTTTGCGACCGCAGCGTTCTTCGGATTGGGTGCCTATGTCGGTGGCATTGCCCTAACCAAGGGAGTGCCTCTGGCGGCGGCTTGGATCGGCGCAGGGATTGTCACCGCGCTGTTCGCGACGTTGCTCGGTCTCGCCATCCTTCACCTGCGCGGACATTATTTCGCGATCGGAAGTCTCGTTGTCGCGGATGTGTTGCGCGAAGTGACGAACTCATGGACCTCGCTGACCGGCGGAGGCATGGGTTTGAATGTCCCACTTGTGGGAGGCAGCAGCAGTTCGCAGGCACAGTTTTTTCTTCTTTCCATGTCAGCTGTCGCCGTAACAGTCATTTTGGCTGCGATATGGCTCGCTCGCTCGCGCCTTGGTGTGGCTTTGCGCTGTATCGAGCAGAACGAGGACGCTGCACAAGTGATCGGCATCGATACTCGGCGAGCCAAGGTTGCTGCATTCGCCATTTCCAGTCTCTTTATCGGAATCGTCGGTGCAATCTATGCGTCATGGGTCACATATATCGACCCCACGGATGTCTACGACGTCTCCCTCTCAGTTAAGCCCATCATCATGGCGTTGCTTGGCGGTGTCGGAACCATCGCTGGGCCTGTGATCGGCGCATTCGCATTTCTCGCGCTTGAGGAACTGATTTGGCGGAACAGTCTTGAATTTCATGCGGGTATCCTCGGCTTGCTGGTTGTTGCGCTGGTCCTGTTTTTGCCCGGCGGTTTGCGGGAGTTGCGCGGACGCGGCGTCTGGCTGTGGCTCAGGAACCTGATCTTGAGGAGGCGGGGAGAATGACGTCGCTTCTTAAGCTGACGAATGTTTCGCGGAGATTCGGTGGATTGCTCGCGCTTGACAATGTGTCCGTGTCGCTAAGCGAGGGCGAAGTGGTGGGCCTGATCGGACCGAATGGCGCCGGCAAAACGACATTTGTGAATGTCGTCACCGGTGTTCTCAAGCCGACCGCCGGCGAAATTGAGTTTCGGGGCCGGCGCATCGATGGTCTGCGTCCGGATCGTGTCGCACGTGCGGGCATCGCGCGCACGTTTCAGATCGTGCAACCATTCCCCCGGCTGACCGTGCGCGAGAATGTCGCTGCGGCAGCCTTGTTTGCCGGCGGCGTTGCAACTCCGTCAGAAGCAAGTGCGGCGGCGGATAGTCATCTGGCCTTCTGCGGGCTGGCGCGGGAAGCCGACAAGCTCGCAGGATCGTTGACGCTGGCGGGACGCAAGCGGCTTGAACTGGCCAAGAGCCTGGCATCCGGGCCGAAGCTTCTGCTGCTCGATGAAGTCAACGCTGGACTGAATGCGTCCGAGATCGACGATGCATTGCGATTGATATCGCAGATCGCCGAACGCGGCATCACGGTGCTTCTGATCGAACATCTGATGAAGGTGGTATCGCATTCATGCAGCCGCCTTCTGGTGCTGCATCAGGGGCGCCTGCTGGCCGATGGGCGGACCGAAGCTGTGATGCAGGACGAGGGAGTTATTGAGGCCTATCTCGGCCGCCGCTACGCCGAATTCCAGAAGGGAGCAGGGATATGAGGTCTCCGTTGCTGGAAGTCACCGATCTGGCTGCGAGTTACGGTGACGTGCAGGTAGTCTGGAAAGCCGATCTGTCTGTGGCTGAAGGCTCGATTGTCGCGCTGATCGGATCGAACGGAGCAGGAAAAACCACGATCCTGAGGGCGTTATCCGGCTTGCTGCAGCCTGTCGCCGGTAAGATTTCTTTCGGAGGAGAGACAATCGCAGCTTCATCGCCGCTGGATTTTGTCAGCCGTGGTCTGATCCATGTGCCGGAGGGCCGCCGGTTGTTCTCCGGTCTGTCCGTGCTGGATAACCTGATGCTCGGCGCTTACCTGCGAAGCGACAAAGAGGGAATTGCGCGCGATATCGAGCATGTGTTCACACTTTTTCCCCGTCTGCGTGAGCGGCGGCGGCAAGATGCGGTCACTCTTTCCGGCGGCGAGCAGCAGATGTGCGCCATTGGCCGCGGCCTGATGGCGTCGCCGCGGCTGCTGCTGATTGATGAATTGTCGTTGGGACTGGCACCGAAAGTGGTCGATGAATTGATTGATGCCTTGCGGAAGGTGAATGCCGGAGGAACCAGCCTGCTGGTTGTCGAACAGGATGTTGCAACGGCGCTTGAGTTCGCGGACCATGCCTATGTGGTGGATCAGGGAAGGACGGTTGCCAATGGGCCGTCTTCAGCGATTTCCCACGATCCTGCCGTCCGCGCGGCCTACCTTGGAATCCAATAGCCCGCCAAACTGAGAAACAGGGAATGACCACACCTAAGTCAAAGATCGAATATTACTTCAGCTTCATTTCGCTGTGGTCCTACATCGGCAGTCTTGTATTTCAGGATATCGTCAAGCGTCACGATGTGGAGGTTGAATTCAAGCCGATCGACCTGTTGGCGATTTTCGCTGCGGGCGGCGGCAAACCGGTGCGGCAGCGGCCATTGCCGCGGCAGGCCTATCGGCTGGTTGAGATGGAGCGCTGGAAGGCAATCCGGGACATTCCGCTGGTGACCTGGCCGAAGTTTTATCCCGCCGATCCGACGCTGGGCCACCGGATGCTGCTGGCCGCAGTCAGGGAAGGTCAGGACGTTACATTATTTGCCCATGCGGGCCTGAAAGCCGTCTGGGCTGATGAGTTGAATGTCGAGGATCGCGATACGCTGGTGCGTCTTGCCGACGGTGCGGGCCTGAGCGGAAAGCACTTGCTTGCGCAGGCAACGGATCCTGATTTCATCGCGCAGGAGGCCGGGCTAACGCGCGAAGCGGTTGATCGCCAGCTATTCGGCGCGCCGTTCTATTTCTATCGGGGCGAGCCGTTTTGGGGACAGGATCGCCTCGATCAGCTTGAGCAGGCGATCGTCACCAATCGTGCGCCAATTTTGCCGCCGGATCCGGACAAGATTTGAGACTGCAGTTGCAAATTCCGAGCCTGCCGCTTTTGTTGTTCAAGCCTCGTTCAATCCGCCGCCTCGCGCGGATATAAAGTTCATTGCCTTTTCCGTCATCCGATAACGCTCTCCGGGCAATTTCGCGTCCAGGTCGGGCTCGACGTATCCCTTGGAAATTAGCTCCTTCAAATGAGACTTTTGCGCAGGACTGGCATCCTTCGGCGCGAATTCGCCGATCTCGCAAAGCAGTGCAACGGCGTTATCATTCAGTTCCTCTGCCATGTGTGCTCCTGTCGGTGTTGCTAGATCAGACTCATGGCCTTTGCTGCGGTCCTGAGCTCGTCCCGGAAGTCCGGATGACTCAGTTCGATCAACGCGAGCGCCCGCTCGGCGGAGCAGAGACCTTTCAGCTTGGTTGAGCCAAATTCTGTGACGACATAGTGCGTATCTATCCGCGGCGTTGTGACGGGCCCATCAAGTCTGGCGACGATCCGGGAGATCTTGCCGCCCGCGGCAGTGGAACGCGTTGCGAGGATCGATTTTCCCTCTCTGGAAGCAAAAGCGCCGCGTACGAAGTCAAGCTGTCCGCCGGTCGCGCTGTATTGCTGGCCAAGCATGTGCTCGGAATTGCATGCGCCGGTAAGATCGATCTGGAGTGTTGCGTTGATCGAGATGACCCTATCATTTTGCGCAATGACGCGTGGATCGTTGACGTAATCGACAGGCCGACTTTCCAATGCCGGATTTTCATGCAGAAAATCGTACATGGCCTTATTGCCCATCGCAAAGGAAAAGATCGTTTTTCCTCGGTCGATGGCTTTTCTTCGATTGGTCACCACTCCCGATTGAATAAGGTCCACAAGGCCGGTGTTGAGGGCTTCTGTATGAATGCCGAGATCGTTACGCGTCTTGAGTTCACTGCACACGAGATTGGGAAGAGTCCCCACGCCCATCTGAAGGCAGGCGCCGTCCGGGACAAGATCGACGATGGTCCGCCCGATGACGATATCTTCCTGGGTGGCAGGACGGCTGGAGGTTTCAAGCAACGGAACGTGATTTTCGACAATAGAAGTTACTTCCGAAACATGAAGTTCTGCGCCCGCGCCATGAACTCGCGGCATGTGCTGATTGACCTCAACCAGAAGCCTCTTTGCATGCCGCCCAACCTTCGTTGAATAATCATTCCCCGTGCCGAAACTGAAATAGCCATGCTGGTCCATCGGGGAGACGGTGCAGACGAAGCTCTCAATGCCGATGTCCTCGATCATCAGGCGAGGGGCTTCATGAAAGTTGTTCGGGACGTAATTGATCGCCCGGCTTTTCTTGTCGTTGATACCGCGTTGAATGAGACCCCGGTCCGTTGCCGTCACAAACATGCAGTACGGCTGGATGTGATCGTTGATGTCATAGCTGAGGACAGTGTCGCCCGCGACTTTCGTGGCTTCGAAGTAGTAGATTCTCAGATCAGTGACACCGCCGCGCCGTGCGCGGTCAGCCAGCGCCTCCAGAAGAGCTGGAGGTTCCGCCATGGCCATGCCCATGGAAAGCCGTGAGCCAGAGGGGATAGCTGCGACGGCCAGAGCCGGCGTCGTGAGTTTCGACTGATAGAGAGATTTGATGTCCATTACGCTGTTTTCCCGAAAAGCATGAATGGCAGCCGCTTGTGGCGGCAATTTTGACCATGACCCGTCGTGGTCCAAGGTCAAACGTCAATACTCCCTCAATGACCAACGGCGAGTCAAAGGAATGAGCGATGGTGCTGTCATGGTCTTTTCATCCTGCTTGCTGCGTCGCTGTTGCTGCCCCGGAACGCGATAAATGCCCACCTGGGCGACCCGCATCCATGATCAGTATCAAATTGGGTGCAGTTGAAAGCTGGAGATCGTGAAAATTTTCTCCTGTGCATGCTGCTGATCCGCGAGCGTTCAGGACCGAAACGCCCCTTTATGAATTACGCGACATATCGACACGCGTATCGGGCCTTCATAAAGCTCTGCATGAAAGCCGGAGCCCGCAATGATTGCGAGGCAAGCTAACGGCAGATGACGGATAGGGAAACGCAGTGGCTGTAGGACTTTATCGCGACGAGAAGGGCAATGTGGTTGTCAACTACGGCCAGACCGAAGTTCCGATCCCGCAATGGCGATATGAAGAAAACAAGTACTACAAGCCGTTATTCGCAGACCTTCCTACGAAGGCCGAATACCATGCCCGGATTGCGAAAGCGGCTTAAGATCGCCAATCCTTCGATTAATCCGTCCGCTCGCTCGCATTGACCAGAGCAATGCTGCGAGCGCGGGTTTCGCGGGGCGTTATTCCGAACCGCTTCTTGAACGTCCGGTTGAAGTAGGACAGGTCGCCGAAGCCAAGATCAAAAGCAATCGTGCTGATCGGACGCGGCGCTACAATTGCATTGAGCAGAAGTTGCCTCGCGCGCTCAAGACGGCGCTCAAGCACATAATCTGAAAATGTCCGCCCTTCAGCTTCAAACAGTTTTTGAAGATGCCGGACTGTGACGCCCCGCGCCGTCGCGAAGCTGGCCAGTGACAAATCCTTCTGTGCAAGCCGAACCTCGATATCGGCCTTGATCGCAATCAGATTGGGTTGCGATTTGACTGGTCCGCTGCGCGGAAGATTCGGCGTGAGCTTGGCGACATCGATCATGGCCGATACCAGACTGCGCATATAGTCCGTCGCAAGCGAGGCGAGCAAAGCGGAATCCATTGGGAGAAGCCCGCGCATCAGTGCCGCCGCATAGTGACCCAGGACGATCAAGGCTCCGTTGTCCTGATCGATGCGCTCCATCTTGTTCACAGCGACGATATTCTGCGGGTCGGCCTGCGCAGATAGAATGAAGCAATCAAACCGGCTCACGCCCGTGGCAATGAATGTGGTTTCTTCGGTGGCATCGAGGATGATTGCTTCGCGCTGAAAGCAGGTTTTGCGCCGGTTCTGTTGCTCGGCAACCAGAATTCCATCCGATGGCCGAATGACGACGATCTTTGGCGTGTCACTTCGCAACATGACGGAACGTGTCGCCGGCTCGAAGCATGACATCAGCCCAAGATCTGGCTCCATCCGCAAGATGGCTTTCGATTGGAATGGCGCGGAGCGGAACGATCCGAGAGAGCGACGCAAAATATTTCGGGAAGGAAGATGTCCCTCCAGCCGCGCGCGTTCTGTGTCGTCGATATCGTCGGCGAGCATCCAGACAGGATGAAGCGAGCCATCCGGTGTGAAGCCTGCATGTGACTCTGACCGGAGTTGTCGCCGCTTTACCACATCATCGGGATCAGGATGAATTCGTTCGCTCCAGTCTGTGTATTCGAAGCGCGAGTCCAAGAAAAATCATCAGACAATCGCGTAGCGAAAGAATAGACGGGCAGGCGAAGAGTCAAAAGAAGCAAAGCGTCGTTAAGAAATACAATGGTTCTAAACTGAGGACCTTTGGCGCGCTGTTTCAAGACTTCCGTGACCTGCTAAAAATCGATCAAGCCATGCGAGCCAAAATGCGTATCCGTTACCCTCTGTTGATTGCCGCCGCCTCTGTGATGTCTGCCCCGGTGTACGCGCAGCAAAATACCACCCAGCTGGATGAAATCAGCGTCACGGCGGCGCGGGCGGAGAGGTCGATCTCGGATATCCCGCAGTCCGTTCAGATCGTGAATCAGCAGCAAATCGAAGATCAGTTGAAGCAGAGCGGAAGCGCGTCAGCCGCGCTCTCGAAGCTGCTGCCTGGTTTCTCATCATCGACCCAGACGATTTCTGGCGCGTCGGAGACCTATCGCGGCCGCGACCTGCTGGTGCTGCTCGATGGCGTGCCACTCGGAACCCCGCTGCGTGATGTGTCGCGAATTCTGGCTCTGATCGACCTGAACTCGGTCGAGCGGATCGAAATGGTTGCGGGCGCTTCCAGCCTTTATGGCGCCGGCGCGACCGGCGGTACTGTCAACTTCATCACCAAGAAGGCTCAGGCAGGTCCGCCCCGGGTGACCGTGAACACGGCTCTGCGGGCTTTCACGGCGAATGTCGGAAGCTCGCTCGCTCCGGAAGCATCTGCGACCGTCAGCGGCAAAAGTACTGACGGGATCGATTACGTGTTTGTAGGCACGGGCCGGGGCGCGCAGAAGACCTATGACGGCTATGGCCGCGAGCTTCCCTCGGATGGCATGCTCGGGCAGGGCGGTGGTGACCGCTTCATCAGCGGGAACTTCCTCGCCAAGGTCGGCAAGGATTTCGATTATGGAAAGCGGTTCGAGATCTCGGCAACGTCGATCTATCTCGACCAGCGTCCGCAGTATCTGACGAATTATTCTGGCGCCTATGCGCGACCCGATTTCACCAAGCCCTATACGGGTGAGAGCGTGCTCGAAGACACGCGCTCGTTCTCCGCGCGATACAACGACGCGAACTTTGCGCTCGGCAATGTCAACGTCGTCGGCTTCTACAACGACATCAAGAAGCGTTTTAATTATTCGGTGTTTGCCTTCCCCTATAACAACCCGGTCTATTATTCCGGAAATCCGGCCAGCCCGACCAGCCCATATAATCAGACCACGCTGTATTCGGATCGTGGCGGCATAAACCTGTCGATCGATAGTTCCCTCGACCGGATATGGAATGGCGCCAAGCTGACATGGGGCAGCGACGTCATTTATGAAAAGACCACGCAAGAGCTGACCAACGGGCAGAACGTTTTCACGCCTCTTTCGCAGACAACGACGGCTGGGTTCGCGCTGTTGCAGGTGCCGCTTACCGACCGCGTAACAGTTCGCGGTGGCGTCCGCTATGAGCACTTCGATCTCAAGGTGGACAATTTCGTTCGTCCGGCGGCCTATGCGGCGGCGAACTTCCCACCCGTCGTGTCATTCGTTCTTCCGCCGCTGAACGTGATCGGCGGCCAGTATGAATATGCCTCGCCCACCTATAATGCGGGTGCAACGTTCAAGCTCAACGAGCGTTCGGAAATCTTCGGCGGCTTCTCGCAGGGCTTCGCGTTGCCTGATGTCGGCGCATATACGCGGCGTGCCGGTCTTGGTACTGCCTATGCATGCCCCGTCAACAATCCGAACTGCACGCCGCCCGGCGGCACGACGATCAGCTACACGTCGATTGCACCTGAAGCGCAGATCGTGAACAATTATGAGCTTGGCATCCGCGGCAGCGATGATCGCTTCAAGGGAAGTCTGACCGGATTTGTCAGCACATCCGAGAAGGGTGTGACCTTCGATCCGCTGACGAACAAGATTTCCCAGCAGAAAGAGCAGATTTACGGCGTGGAATTCATCGGCGAGATGGTTGTGACCAAGCAATTGTCATTCGGAACGGTTCTCGGCTATCGCGAGGGCCGCTACGACAGCGACAAGAATGGCTCGCTGGATAGCTGGCTCCCGAACAACCGCATTGCGACCCCGTTCCGAGGTACGATCTACACCGACTATCGCTTTGACAACGGCATTAAGGTCAGGCTTGAAGGTGAGGGATATACCGGCCGTAACGCTCCCATCAATACGGCCGGATTGATCTATCCGATCGGTGGCGGCATGACGATGAATGCGGCTGTTAGTGGTCCATGGCAGGGCGGTGAGGTTTATGCTTCCGTCAACAACCTGTTCGATACGCCGCTGGTCAATCCGACGGCAACGTCGGTGCGCAATCTGAATGTCTATTCGTGGGGCAGGACGGCGACCATCGGCTATCGCAAGACCTTCTAATCTGGATCGGCCATGGTGAGTCTGGAAGTTGGAAAATCGCTGCTGACGTTGCGTTTTCTTCCGCCTTACACGGATGAAGACGAGCGCGATTACCTGGTCGCGCTTGGCGGGATCGGCGATCGCGAAGATCCGTTCATGCTTCTGACGCTGTTTGGCGGTGGAGGCAGGCTTTCGGCTGCTGGAGAGCGAGCGCAGGCGCTCTGGTTCAAGGCAACGCGACAGCGGCTCGCAGAGCGTTGTCTTGCAGTGGCCATCGTCCGGCCGGACGCAAGCAAGAAAATGGAAGAGACCTTTCAGAAACTCTGGTCGATGCCGACAAGGGTTTTTCAGGACGAGGGCGCGGCCCGCGGTTTTCTTGCCAACTATGCTCCGGTTGCCTGATGGCGGAGATTGCCGCAAATCGGGTGACTGCTCCCGGCCGCAAACGGCTCTTTACGGTGCTTGCCGGTCTTTATCTCGCTCAGGCCATTCCTTCATATCTGTTCGCAGCGGCGTTGCCGCCGATCATGCGTGAGGCCGGTGTCTCGCGCACCGCCATTGCGTATCTGAGCCTCTGGTTTCTGCCGCTGCTCCTGAAGTTTTTCTGGGCACCTTATGTCGACCGCATCCGGCCATTCGCGCGGGCGCATCGGGCCGGGTGGGTCATTCTCACGCAGGCAGGCGTGATCATCAGCATTCTCTGTCTCATTCCCTTCGGGCCTACCAATATTGGCGCGATCATATGTGTCGGGATGCTCGGCTCGCTGCTGATCTCGACACAGGATATTGCGACCGACGGTTACGCTGCAAAATATCTCGCGCCGGAGGACCGGGCGATCGGAAACGCCATTCAGGGCGGATCGGTTGCATTCGGCGTGGTGATCGGCGGAACGCTCGGACTTGTTTTGTATTCGCATATCGGCTGGACCGGAATGCTCCTGACGATCGCGGCGTTCTGTTTCATTCCGCTCGCGGCAGCCTTTGCCATGCGGGAGAGCGATCCCGCAGCCGAAGGTCATCAGGTTGACCGGCCGTCGCTGAAAGCGTTTTTCCGCCGCCGCGAGGTGCGCGATGTGTTGTGGATCGCACTCATTTATCGAATGAGCGAGGGTCTGGTGAAGGCGATGGAAGGCTCGTATCTGGTGGATGCGGGTGTGCCACTCACCCAGATCGGTTACCTGTCGGGAATTTCAGCGACGACGGCGGGTCTGGCCGGCGCGGCCGTCGCGGCCGTTTTGCTTCAGCGGTTCGGCACCGGCTGGACGTTAGGTCTTCTCGGTATCCTCAGAACGATCTGTTTTGCGCTGTTCACCGCGCATGCCTTGGGTGTCATCACGGGGATTGTGCCGATTTTCGGAGCGGCGGGATTTCAGACGCTGATACGATATATGGAAATCGTTGCGCTCTATAGTTTGTTCATGTCCGTCGCCTCGAAAGAACAGCCGGGCACGGATTTCACAATTCTGGCCTGTGCTCAGCTCATCGTTTATTTCGCCGGCTCGATGATCTCTGGAAAGATCGCCGACATCCTCGGATATGGAACGCTGTTCAGCATCGCCACGGTGCTTTCGCTTATAGCCGTTGTTGCAACGGTCAGAATCCTGAAGCGAACGCAGCCGGCCCGGCCCACCTAAAGGCCTCAGATAAATAAATCTTGGATCGGCCGCCTGTGCGTTATCCGCCATTTGGCGGGCATTTAGGCGCGGGCCGGTCATATGCTGTTTTCAACATATTTGCGGTCCCGCGGACATTGTGGTCATTTAGTGCAACAAGCCCGGATCAGCCTTGGCGATGGCCGATTACAGGACGGAACGCTACGCAGCCAAACCGTCTAACCATGGCGATACTTTTTCGCAGGGATTTTCCCCTTGATCGACAAGCTCGAATTGCTGCTGGCACTGGCGAAGGAACGTCACTTCGGACGCGCAGCGGAATCCTGCGGTGTGACGCAGCCGACGATGTCCACCGGGCTGAAGCAGCTTGAGGAAATTCTCGGCGTGATGCTGGTTCATCGCGGGTCGCGTTTTGTCGGCTTCACCCCGGAAGGCGAGCGCGCACTGGATTGGGCGCGGCGTATTGTTTCAGATACCCGCGCCATGCGTCAGGATATCAATTCCTTCAAGGGGAATCTGTCCGGGGAGTTGCGGATCGCTGCCATTCCGACCGTTCTCGGCATGGTGGCTTCGCTCACCACGCCATTCCGTGCGCGTTATCCCGACGTACGTTTCCGTGTCGTGTCGTGCACGTCGTCGGATGTGCTGGGTCTGCTTGAAAACCTCGAGGTCGATGCAGGCCTCACCTACATTGAGAATGAGCCGGTGGGGAAGGTGCGCACCATCCCGCTCTATCGCGAAAGCTATCGTTTGCTGACAGCTCCGGATGGCCAGTTTGGCGACCGCGCGTCCGTGACCTGGAAAGAGGTCGGCCAGGTACCGCTCTGCCTGCTGACGCCCGACATGCAGAACCGCCGCATCATCGACCGCGCTTTGCGCGAGGCGGGCACCGAGGCGCTGCCGACCCTGACATCGAATTCCATCATCGTGCTTTATACCCACGTGAAGACAGGACGGTGGTCGAGCGTCATGCCGGCCAAGCTTGCGGACACGCTGGGACTGTCTGATGCAGTGCGGGCGATCCCGATTGTCGAGCCGGATGTGAACTACAGCATCGGGCTTGTGGTCTCGCCCCGCGACCCGCTGACCCCCATGTTGTCGGCCCTGATCCAGACCGCACAGGACGTCGCGCCGACGCTGGGAACGTGACGGTCGGAGTGCTTTTGGGGTATTTAAATACCTCAAAAGAGAGGCTTAAGCCCTTCGAACCACTCGACTAATGGATCATTCGATTTTCCTATCGATGCGATTTCCGGATCGCAGCATAGGACAGCTTTATTGATCTTTAGATCGATTCTTACTTCTCTTGGTCCAACGCGATGTGCGCGATCGAGAGTAGCTATGCCGTCAGCATATGAAGTCTGGAGTGCCGAGAGAGGCGCGGAGATTATTGCCGCGCACAAGGACCTTGAGGGTCCGACCATCGTCATTCTTCACGCGATACAGGATGCCTTTGGCTATGTGCCCGAGCCGGTGATTCCGATGATCGCCGAGGCGCTCGATCTATCTCGCGCGGAAGTCCATGGTGTCTTCACCTTCTATCATGATTTCCGTCACGAACCCGCGGGCAAGCATGTTCTCAAGCTCTGTCGCGCCGAGGCCTGTCAGGCTGCGGGCGGCGATGCGCTGGCAGCGCATGTGGAGGAAAAGCTCGGTGTTTCGCTTGGGAACACGACGGCGGATGGCCGCGTTACCCTGGAGCCGATCTATTGCCTCGGATTGTGCGCAACGGCGCCGTCCGCAATGCTCGATGGCAAGCTCGTTGGACGGCTCGATACCAAACGCCTTGATGCTCTGGTTTCGGAGGCTCAGCGATGACCCTGCGCCTTTACGTTCCGCTTGATGCAGCCGCTGTTGCTGTGGGCGCCGACGAGGTCGCTGTCGCGCTGGAGACGGTCGCCGCCGAACGCAATATCGCTATCGAAATTGTCCGCACCGGATCGCGTGGCCTGCTGTGGCTGGAGCCAATGATCGAGGTCGCAACCCCGCAGGGGCGAATAGCTTTCGGTCC
>CAZQMD010000092.1:0-16738 GCA_964594185.1 uncultured Afipia sp.
GATCGTCGGCTGGCCGCCGCCATAGGCTGATGTGAACTGGGAGAAAAGCCCGGTGCCGATGCCGACGATGACGGCGAGCACCATCACCTTCACGCCGGAGGCAACGACGTTGCCCAGCACCTTCTCGGCGAGGAAGGCCGTCTTGTTGAAGAGGGCGAAGGGAATCAGGATGAAGCCGGCAAGCGTCGTCAGTTTGAACTCGATCAGCGTGACGAACAGCTGCACCGCCAGAATGAAGAAGGCGATCAGCACCAAGAGCCAGGACACCATCAGCACGGCAATCTGGACGAAGTTCGCAAAGAAGCTGGCGAAGCCCATCATCTGGCTGGCTGCATCGAGCAGCGGCTGCCCGGCGTCGAGGCCAACCTGCGCCAGCTTGCCGGGTCGCAAAAAGTCCGCTTGCGAGATCGACGAGCCGCCGGCCTTCAGGCCGAGGCCGGCGAAGCTATTGAAGACGATGCCCGAGAGCTTGTTGAAGTTGGTGATGATGAAGGCAAAGAAGCCGATGTAGAGGGTCTTCTTCACCAGCCGTTGGAGGATGTCCTCGTCTGCGCCCCAGGCCCAAAATAGGCCAGCCAAGGTGATGTCGATGACAATCAACGTCGATGAGAGATACGTGACCTCGCCTTTGACCAGGCCGAAACCTGAATCAATGTAGGTGGTGAACGTATTGAGGAAGGTATCGATTACCCCGACATTGTTCATGGCTTCTCTCCCTGCGGAGCGATCGTCGTCGGCGGTGTGGCCGGCGCGGCCTGCGGCAGAAGTGGCCGCGCCGGCCTGCCGAAGAAGCGCGCGCGGTTCTCCTTCCAAACCGCCTGGCAGTGCGGATCTTCGGCATCCTGGGGTCCGAGCTCAGCGCAGCGGAGCAGCTCGGCCGAGAGGTCATCGGGAGTGGAGGCAGAGGGGGCGTCGGATACGGGCCGCTCCGCCGGACGCCGGTGGATGACGTGCAGCGCGGCGAGGAAAATCACAAACACGACGATCATCGCGCCTGCGCGAAGGAGTTCCGAGCGCTCCATGCGAGTTGCCTCAGTTGCCGCTGAACATGGTGACGTTGCCGGGCTGATAGCCGCTGCGGGTCGAGAAGATTTTGTATTGCTGGGCGCCTTGCTGTTCGGCCGCCGTCACGCGCGCCTGCTCGAGCGCGTCTGCCCTCCCCTTTGCGGCCAGAACTGCGACAAGGTCGGAT
This sequence comes from uncultured Afipia sp., assembly GCA_964594185.1. Classification (GTDB taxonomy): domain Bacteria; phylum Pseudomonadota; class Alphaproteobacteria; order Rhizobiales; family Xanthobacteraceae; genus Afipia. The sequence continues at coordinate 1,193 of CAZQMD010000092.1, forward strand.
AGCTGCTGCGAGTGCAGAGCGAGGAGCTGGTTGCCCGCTTGCGCCGCCTGCAGGGCACCACTCGCTGACTGGCTGGCGGTGACCAGAGAGCTCATCGCGCTGGAGTTGGTCGAGATATTGCCGACGACGCCAGCCTGCACCTTCAGCGAGTCCTCGAAGGCGCCAACCGAGTTCTGCCAGCGGGTTTGAGCCGCGGCAAACATTGTCGCATTCGAGCCCGTGGCCGCCGCCGTGCCATACGTCGTGGAGTATGCCGTCTGGATGCGCTCGACGCTGAAGGCGATATTCTGGGCCTGGCTCAGCAGCGACTGGGTCCGTGCGACCTGTGCCTGGAGCTGGGTCAGCGTCGACAACGGCAGGTTGGCGAGGTTCTTTCCCTGATTCACCAGGCTCTGGGCCTGATTGTTCAGCATCTGGATCTGATTGTTGATCTGCTGCAGCTCGCGCGCCGCGGTCAGCACGTTCTGGCTGAAGTTGGTGGGGTCGTAGACGATCCACTGCGCAAAGACTGGTGTCGTCAAAAGTGGCGAGATCGACAAGGCGAGCGAGAAAGCGGTCGCGGCGACCAAGGTTGCGGTCTGCATCTTATGGGCGGTCATGTTTGCACCTCCAGGGTTGTCAGGTCAGGGATGAGATCGGCAGCCCAGAGCAGCTCGTGGTCCGCGAGCCAGGCGGCCGTAAAATCGTCGCGGCCGTGCTCGGCGAGCAGCCGTTCGATCGCGGCATGGTCAGCCTTGGAGGACGCAGCGCAGAAGGCGAGCGCAACCGGCCCGAGGCCGAGCTCAAAGAGCCGATTGCCGCGGCGGGACTGGCAGTAATAGTCCCGCTTCGGCGTCGCCCGCGCGATGATCTCGATCTGGCGATCGTTCAAGCCGAACCGCTGGTAGATGGCGGTGATTTGCGGCTCGATCGCGCGCTCGTTCGGCAGGAAGATGCGCGTCGGGCAGCTCTCGACAATCGCGGGCGCGATGTTGCTGCCGTCGATGTCGGAGAGCGATTGGGTGGCAAAGACGACGGACGCGTTCTTCTTCCGGAGCGTCTTCAACCATTCCCTCAGCTGTTGCGCGAAGGCTGGATCGTCGAGAACGAGCCAGCCCTCATCGATGATGAGGAGTGTCGGCCGGCCGTCGAGCCGTCCCTCGATGCGATGGAAGAGGTAGGTGAGGACGGCAGGCGCAGCTCCAGCGCCAATCAAGCCCTCGGTCTCGAACGCCTGCACCGACGCAAATCCGAGCTGCTCGGCCTCCGCGTCGAGCAGGCGGCCGGAGGAGCCGCCGACACAATAAGGTTGCAGCGCCTGCTTGAGCGCGGCCGATTGCAACAGGACGGTCAGACCGGTGATCGTCCGTTCCTCGACCGGCGAGGAAGCCAGGGAGGTCAACGCCGACCAGACATGCTCCTTCGCGGTCGGATCGATGGTGACGCCTTCCTTGGCGAGGATCGCCGTCACCCATTCCGCCGCCCAGGCGCGTTCCGCCGCGTCACCAATGCGTGCCAGCGGTTGAAGAGAGACGGAGTCCTCCGCGCTGTTCGACAGACTGCCGCCGAGGTCGTGCCAGTCGCCGCCCATCGCAAGCGCCGCGGTGCGGATCGAGCCGCCAAAATCGAAGGCGAAGATCTGGCTCTTCCGGTAGCGCCGGAACTGGATCGCCATCAGCGCCAGCAGCACTGATTTGCCGGCACCGGTCGGACCGACAATCAGGGTGTGGCCGACGTCGCCGACATGCAGCGAGAAGCGGAACGGCGTCGAGCCCTCGGTCTTGCCGAAGAATAGCGGCGCGCTGCGGAAATGCTCGTCGCGGTCCGGCCCGGCCCAGACCGCCGACAGTGGAATCATGTGGGCCAGGTTCAAGGTCGAGAGCGGCGGCTGGCGGACATTGGCGTAGGCGTGTCCGGGCAGAGAGCCGAGCCAGGCTTCGAGCGCATTCACCCCTTCCGGCATGCAGGTGAAGTCGCGCCCCTGAATCACCTTCTCGACGAGGCGAAGCTTTTCGGCGGCGAGACCGGGATCCTCGTCCCAGACGGTGACGGTCGCGGTAACGTAGGCCTGGCCGACGTCGTCGGTGCCAAGCTCCTGCAAGGCGAGATCGGCGTCAGTGGCTTTGTTCGCCGCATCGCTATCGACCAGTGTCGAGGCCTCGTTGGTCATGACCTCCTTGACGATCGCAGCGACCGACTTGCGCTTGGCGAACCACTGCCGGCGGATCTTGGTCAGCAGTTTTACCGCCTCGGTCTTGTCGAGCAGGATGGCTCGGGTGGACCAGCGGTAGGGAAAGGCGAGCCGGTTCAGCTCGTCGAGGATCCCGGGATGAGTCGTGGTCGGAAAGCCGACCACGGTGAGTGTGCGAAGGTGGTGGCTGCCGAGGCGCGGCTCGAGGCCGCCGGCGAGCGGCTCGTCCGCGAGCAGCGCGTCGAGGTGCATCGGCGTCTCGGGGACGCGGACGCGCTGTTGCCGGATCGAGATGGTCGAATGCAGGTAGGTCAGCGTCTCGCCGTCATCGAGCCAGGCCACCTCGGGCATGAATCCTTCGACCAGTTGCAGGACGCGGTTGGTCCGGTCGACGAAACCGCGCAGCAGCTCGTGAGGATCGACGCCGCTCTGCGGGCGGCCCTCATAGAGCCAGCCCTCGATGCGCGAGGCGTCCTCGGCCGGCGGCAGCCAGACGAAGGTCAGGAAATACCGGCTCTCGAAGTGGGCGCCGGCCTCCTCGAATGCGTCCCGTCGCTCCAGATCGACCAGCGCTGATGCGGCGTCTGGAAAGGTATTGTGCGGATAGGTCTGGGCGGCGATGCGCTGGGCCTCGACGAAGATCGCCCAGCCAGAGCCGAGACGGCGGAGCGCGTTGTTGAGTCGGGCCGTCACGCCGACGAGCTCGGCAGGCGTGGCGCTGTCGAGATCCGGGCCGCGGAAGCGCGCGGTGCGCTGGAACGCGCCGTCCTTGTTGAGGACGACGCCCTTCGCGACCAAGGCGGCCCAAGGCAGGAAGTCGGCGAGACTGGTGGGCAACTTGCGGTATTCGGCGAGGTTCAGCATGGGAGCCTCACAAGCCGAGATAGGAGGGATAGCGGAGGTGACGTCGAACGACGTCCACGAATAGCGGGTCGCGCTTGGCGGCCCAGACCGCCGCGGCATGGCCCACGGCCCAAATCAGCGCGCCGGGAATCCAGAGGTTGAGACCGAGCGCGATGGCCGCCGCCAACGTCCCGTTGGCGATCGCAACCGTGCGGGGCGCGCCACCCATCAGGATCGGGTCGGGGAGCGCGCGATGGACCGGCGCGAAGAAGCCCGGCACTTCTGGATCGACGATGCCGGCCATCACACCAAGGCTCCGCCGGAGAAGCTGAAGAAGGTCAGGAAGAAGCTCGACGCAGCGAAGGCGATCGACAGGCCGAAGACGATCTGGATCAGCCGGCGGAAACCGCCGGACGTATCGCCGAATGCGAGCGTCAGACCGGTCACGGTGATGATGATGACCGACATGATCTTGGCGACCGGGCCTTGCACCGACTCCAGGATCTGATTGAGCGGCGTCTCCCATGGCATCGAGGAGCCAGAGGCGTAGGCCGCTGGCGCGAACGCGACGGAGATGAGGGCAATCGCTGCGAGCCCGGTGAAGCGGATTCGCACGCGACGGATCACGGGAGAGAGCTGGATCATGATGGGTCCTTGGCAAGTGAGGGTTAGCCGCCCGCCTCGGCGGACTGGACGCGGTAATCGCCGGTGGCGGGATCAAGGCCGGCGACGAGGGCGAGTTCGGCGAGACGGCGTTCGCTGCCGCGGCCGCGCAGCACCGCGACGAGATCGATGGTCTCGGCGATCAGCGCCTTGGGAACAGTGAGGACGGCTTCCTGGATGAGCTGCTCGAGGCGCCGAAGCGCGCCGAGCGCCGTGCCGGCGTGAATCGTTCCGATCCCGCCGGGGTGGCCCGTGCCCCAGGCTTTGAGGAGCTCCAGGGCTTCGCTCCCCCGCACCTCGCCGACAGGAATCCGGTCGGGGCGTAGACGCAAGGATGAGCGGACCAGATCGGACAGGGACGCCACGCCGTCCTTAGTACGCAGCGCGACCAGGTTCGGGGCGCGGCATTGCAACTCGCGCGTATCCTCGATCAGGACCACGCGATCGGTGGTGCCGGCGATCTCGGCCAGCAGCGCGTTTGTCAACGTGGTCTTGCCGGTCGAGGTGCCACCGGCGACCAGAATGTTCTTGCGGGAGGCGACAGCTTCGCGAAGCACGCGCGCCTGGCCAGCCGTCATGATGCCGGCCGCCGCGTAGTCGTCCAGCGTGAAGACCGCGACGGCGGGCTTGCGGATCGCAAAGGCCGGCGCCGCAACGACGGGCGGGAGAAGCCCCTCGAACCTCTCCCCCGTCTCGGGAAGCTCGGCCGACACGCGCGGCTTCTCGGCATGCACCTCGGCGCCGACATGGTGCGCGACCAGGCGCACGATCCGCTCGCCGTCGGCGGCGGACATCGTCCGTCCGCTATCCTCCAGCCCGCCGGACAGCCGGTCGATCCAGAGCCGACCGTCGGGGTTGAGCATCACCTCAACGATCGCGGGGTCTTCAAGGAAAGTCGCGATCGCGGGACCCAGCGCGGTGCGCAGCATGCGCGCGCCACGCGAGAACGCTTCCGAATGCAGTCGAGTGCCCGCCACGATCGTCCCCCGTCGAGCGCCAATCGCAGAAAGCGATCAGCGACGGGGATGGATAGAAAAGGCAGGAAACGGGTTAGTTCAACAAGTATTCAGCCGTCGTAGGGGCCCAGCGTAGAGCAGCGAAAAAATACTTGCTGTGACGAAGGCGTGCTGATCGAACCCGTGACGACGGATCTCTGCAACGGGGATTGTCGGCCAAAAATGAATTTCACTGGCCTTGACTGAGACAGCCTGGGAATGCGCAGGCTGTATTTCCTCTCTGAATTAGTCCGCATCTACCGTCGCGACGTAGTTACAGAGTTGCTAACGCACGCGTGCATGGCTCAGTTTACCTCGAAGATGCTGTCGGCGTGTAGTTCGGTCGGATTTCGCTGCGCCACGATCTCTCCCTTCTGGACGACCAGCGCTCGGCCCACCAGCGAGGCGACGAAGCTGAGATCCTGATCGGCAATGATCATTGCCGTCTTCTCCAGCCGATGGATGGACAAGAGGCATTCGGCGATTTCGTCTGTCACTGAGGGCTGAATGCCTTCGGTTAATTCGTCGAGCAGAAGAAGCCGCGGCGACCGAACCATCGCGCGCGCCAAAGCCAGCAACTGCCGTTCTCCGCCACTCAAAGCTCCACTCGGGCGAGCGAGAAGGTTTTCGAGCCTTGGAAAGAGAGACAGTACCTCCGCGATCGTTTTTGCCTTGTCCGCCCCGGGAATCGTGCCCGCAAGGATCAGGTTCTCCTTGACAGTCAAACCAGGAAATCCTGCTCCGCCCTGGGGTGTATAGCCGAAGCCGAGACGGCTGCGCCGATTGGGGGGCAAACGATCGATGGCGACGCCGTCCAGCAAGATCCGGCCGGCCTCAACTGGCAATAGGCCCATGAGAGTCTTGAGCAGGGTTGTCTTGCCCATGCCGTTAAGGCCGACCACCCCCAGCAATTCCTCAGCACCGAGATCAAAACTCAAGCCACGAAGAACCCGCGTCCTGCCATAGCCGGATGTCAACCGTTCAACCCTCAGCATGAGCGGCCTCCTTCTTGCGGCCGAGATAGATGTCCCGAACGGTCTCGTTAGCCTCGATTTTGTCCATGCTGTCCTCCACCAGCACCTTTCCCCTGTGCAGGACCGTGACCTGCTGCGCGAGACGGGCGATGAATTCCAGATCGTGCTCGACCACGATCACGGTAGCGCGAGCGTTAAGGCGCTTGATGATGTCCACGGTCTTCAACATCTCGTCGCGAGTCATGCCAGCGGTCGGCTCATCCAGAAGGGCAAGACGTGGATCGCTGGCAAGCAGCATGCCGAGTTCGCACCATTGGCGATGCGCGTGCGAAAGAGTCCCTGCCGGCTGTTTGCAGAGACGCGCGTCAAAGCCGATCTCGTCGAGCGTCAGGTTGACAACCCTCTCCAGCTCACGCGTCGCCAGTCCCCGCCGCAGTGCAGCCAGCCGAATGTTTTCCCGGCCGTCAAGGTTGGCGTAGATTGTAGGAATCTGGTTCTTGATCGCAATGCCAAGGCGGGCAATCCGATGGGTGGCGAGACCTCGCAAATCCCGCCCGTCGAACAGAACATGGCCGCTGGTCGGCTGGTGCTGATGGGTGAGACATTTGAAGAGCGTGCTTTTGCCCGCGCCATTCGGGCCGATCAGGCAACGGATTTCACCCGCCATCACGGCAAAATCGACGCCATCGATTGCCGCAACCCCGCCGAACCGTTTGACGAGTCCTCGCGTTGCGAGAATAGGGGAGCCGCTCATACCGATTCCTCCTTTCGCACCAAGCTGCCGAATCGGTACGGGAGTTTCAGTTCCGCCAAGCCAAGGATCATCGGTAGCAGGCCCTGCGGCGCAAGCAGGACGAATAGGATGATCGTCGTGCCGAAAATGAGTTCCGTATTGAAGACCTGGTTTGCGCCGAGCTGACTGCTCAGAAGCTGAAAGCCGAAACTTGCGATCATGGGACCGACATAGGTGCCGAGTCCGCCGGCGATCACCCACAGAACAAATTGCGAGGCTTGCGAGAGATCAAAGACGGTCGGGCTGACGAAACCCATCACCGCCGTATAAAGCGCGCCGCCAAGACCCGCGATGGCGGCACTTAAGGCAAAACCCACGAGCTTGTAGAAGCGAATATCATAACCTAGCAGTTCGCTGCGCAACTCGCTCTCGCGGATCGCCGCCATGATCCGACCCGCATCGCTCGCGCGCACGAATGAAAGCAGGACGTAGACAACGGCAAGGGCTAGCAGGCAGATTGAAAACGTCGCTTCCACCGATAGAGATGCTTGCGGGTTGCCCGGCAGGTTGAGCGGGGGTATGGCCGTGATGCCGTTGAAGCCGCCGAGCGGTACCGAGCCTATGTGGAAGGAGGGATCGGCGGTCGATGTCATGAAGGAATAGAAGATCAAAGTCACGCAGAGCGTGATGACGCCAAGATAGACATCACCGAGACGGCTGAAGAACAGGAAGTAGCCGAGGATCAGAGAGAATCCTGCTGGCAAGGCTATCCCAATGAGCAAGGCAAGCGTGCTGTCGTCCAGATTCGAGACCGCAATCGCATAGGCGTAAGCACCGAGACCGAAAAAGGCCGAGTGGCCCAGATTTAGAACGCCGAGCGTTCCCCAGACAAAGGCGAGACCCAATGCCCCGATCGCCATGGCTGAAAAAGCCGACAGGTTGACCAAGCTGAAAGGCTCCAGCACGAAGGGCCCTAGGACCGCGAAAAGCGCGAGGGCAACAGGAGGAAAAGTATGTTTCACTTGGCGCAGCATGGCGTTAGCGACCTCCGGTCCACAAGCTGGAGACACCAGTCGGCAACAGGCGCAGGACAATCACCGCCAAAAGCAGAAGCGAAGCCTGGCCGACGATCGGCGTCGTGAAATAGGAAAGCAACGCCTCCACCGGCCCGAGGATCGTCGCGGCCGACAGAAAGCCGGTGATTAAGGCTCCACCGCCGCTAATGACCGTGACGAATGCGCGGGCGACATAGGCGGAACCCATATGGGGGAGGACGCCGGATATGGGCGCGAGTAGAGCTCCGGCCAAGCCACTGATCGCGGCGCCGACGATGAAAGTGGTGGCATACACTCGGTTACAATCGATCCCCAAGGTCGCCGCCATTTCTGAATTCTGTATCGCCGCCCGCGCGATCAATCCGTATTTCGTCCAGTGTAACACCAGGAGAGAGCAGACTACGAGCAGCGCCGTGATTGCAATCAAGAGCAGTTGGTAGGCACCGATGGAATAGGCTCCGACTGGGATATTGCCCAACGGTGCGCTCACGCCCATGGTCGTGTTGCCGAAAATAGCTGTTACTACACCAATCAAAAAGAGGCTGAGACCCCAGGTCGCCAGCATCGTCGTCACCAGATGCCCGTAGAGCCGGCGAATAATCAGGCGCTCAACCGCAGCCCCGATTAAACCAACGACGATAGGGGCGACGATCAGTATGGACAGCCAGAGATTGATGCCAGCGTGTTTGGCGATCACCGTCGCGTATCCGCCCAGCATGATGAATTCGCCATGGGCAAAGTTGATGACCCGCATCATTCCGAAAACGATAGCGAGCCCGAGGCTGATCAGAACGAGAAGCGCGATGGAATTGACCACCGCGAAGCTCAATATGATGAACTGATCCATGCTAAATCCCGATCTGCGAAAACGGAGACAGTGAACAAGCTGCGGCGCCGCCACGAAGGCGGCGCCGCGCGCTTGATCACTTATGTCTGCGGCATCAACCATTCGGTTTGGTTCGGACGGGTGATGACGTTGCATCTACCGCCATAGGTATCCGGTGCGAGTTGCTTTTGGGTCTCGATCAGACTCCAAACGCGATTCTCGATTCTGATGATGCGCACATCCTGGGTCGTATGGTGCGTCGGGCCATCAGTGACCATTGTTCCGCCGGGCCCTTCCCAACTGATCCCGCTTTCCCATGCCTTTCTTACCGCGTCGGGCTCGAAGCTATTCGCACGCTTGACGCACTCCGCCCACAACATGACAGTCGTGTAGCCTCCAATAGCCTCTCCGTTGATGTATGTGTGATCTTTTCCCATGGTCTCGGCAAAACGCGCCAGAAAAGCTTTATTCTGGGGCGTATCGAGTTCCTGGAAATAGTTGTAGGCCACATAGATGCCATTCGTCTCCTGAGGTGAAAGAATCTCGGGCTCGCGGCCACCTCCGAAAATGATCGAGACAATCGGAATTTTGTCCAGCATTCCGGCCGCCGCCCACTGGCGGTAAAAAGACATCGAGGGGCCGCCAACCAGGCAGGAATGGATGAAGTCCGGTTTCGCCGCCTGGATTTTGGCAATTGCCGCGGTGAAGTCGGTAACGTCCAAGGGGTAGTAGTCGTCGGCAAGCACCTCGCCGCCTTCGCGCTTTGCCATCACGTGATTCCAGAGCCCGAAAACGCGCGGTGCGTTATAGTCGGACGCGATATAGTAGAGCTTCTTGCCCAGATTCTTGAACGACCATTCGAGCAGCGGGACGACCTGCTGATTGCCCTCCGTGTTGCAGCAAAAGATATTTTGCTCGCAAGCGCCGCCTTCATAAATCGAGCCATAAAAATACGGCACTTTGTATCTTCGCAAGACTGGCCGCGTTGCCTCTCGGGCCGCGCCGGTCAAGGCGCCCACCGCCATCACAGCCCGGTCACTTAGCGCCGCCTGCTGCGCATATTGCGGACCCTTGTTGATATCCGACTGGCAATCATAGGCCTTCAAGATCACCTGCTTGCCCAGAAGCCCTCCCGCCTTATTCAATTCCTTTACAGCAAATTCCGTACACATGTTCGACGGAGCGCCATAAACATTGAGCGGTCCCGTCAAGTCGTATAGCGAGGCTATTGTAACGCTATCCGACGCGGCGAAGGCGGGGCCGGCAACTGAGCCGACCATGGACGCCGCGGATGCCGCGACGGAAGAACGTAGAAGCGAGCGGCGTGACAAAAGCATGAGAGTGCTCCTTGGTCTTTGAAAGAGAGCCCAGATGATCCGAACAGTTCCTCCGCCGGGGCTAGACGACGGACGGGCAGGCGTGACGATCGTCGGCGAGGAGCAAGCCCCCGCATACGGGATTAGGATTTCGCTCGTCGTGCCACTGGAACGACTTGACGCTCAACGGGCAGGTCCGGGTCGTACAGATACTTTGCACTTCCATCGAGGAAGTCGTGCGTGTGGACGACAACGGCGTTCGCGTTCAGGAAGGCGATCGCGTAAGCCGGCGGCTCCATACTGCAAGGAATTCCTCGTTTGTGACTGAAATCGAGCCACAATTGATGATTGAGCCCGCGCAAGGTGGAAAAGGGAATGCTCTGCCAGCTTCCGGTGATCGGGCGATGCACATGCCCGAAAAATAGGTGGCGGATGGAATACCCGTCGAGAATTCTTCCAAACGCGGCGCCATCGTCGAGCATGATGTCGTCAACAGGCCGGAAATGAACCGGCAGCGGCGGATGATGCATGAAGAGATAAATTGGCCTGCCTTCAGCCTCGTCCAGGCGCGCGCGCAGCCATGCTTGGCGCTGCTCACAGTAGAGACCCGCATGGCTGTCAGAACGCTTGGTATCGAGGAAAAGAAAACGACCGGCCGCCGTGTCGAGGACGGACTGAACGAAGCCGAAGTCGTCGACGGGAGCCTCGGGAAATACGCTGCGGAAATTGCCGCGATCGTCATGGTTGCCCATAAGAAGCCGAACCGGCATCGGCAAAACCTCAAGCGCTTCGCGCAGACGAACGTAGGCGGTCCGCTCGCCATGATGAGCGAGATCGCCCGTGATGACGCAAAGCTCTGCATCTGCATGGTGCTTGGCGACATCGGCCAAGCAGGCCTTCAGGCGTTCGCCCGGATCATTGTCGAAGAGACGATCGCCAGGTGGAACCAAGTGAAGGTCGGTGATTTGGATGATTTTCATTTGCGATATTAGCGAGCGGGTCACGTTTTCAGGATGCGATAGCTTGACCGGAGGGCCTGGATTTTGTGTTCCAGAGCCGGCGAGATGCAATCTCAGCGCCTTGTGTCAGCGACTCGAGCTTGCGCCAGGCAATGTCCGGATCGACAGTGTGGAATGTTGCGAAACTGGCGAAACCGCAGTCCGTGCCGGCGATCACGCGCTCCCGCCCGACCAGATTGGCGTATTGTTCGATACGCTGCGCGACGACTTCGGGATGCTCGATATAATTCGTGCAGGTGTCGATGACGCCAGGCACGATGACCTTATCTTCGGGCAGCCGCGTTTCCTTGAAAAGGCTCCACTCATGCGAGTGGCGGGGATTTGCTGCCTCGAGCAGAAGCGCCATCGGACGCGCCTTGATGACGATGTCGAAGATCTCATGAAGATCGATGTCGTGGTGATGGGGCGACTCGTAATTGCCCCAACATAGATGCAGTCGCATCCGGTCGGCGGGAATGTCGCGCAGCGCGTGATTGAGCACCTCGACGTGAAGTGCGATCTCCTTACGGAACTCCGCAACATCCATCGGTTTGGCCCGAAAATGACGGCCGAGCGCCAGATCCGGACAATCGATCTGCAGGAGAAGCCCTGATGTTGTGATGGCATCGTATTCCTGCTTCATCGCATCGCCGAGCGCATAGAGGTAGGCCTCCTGCGATGGATAGAATTTGTTCGGCATGTAGTGGGCCATAATTCCGGGAGAAGATGCGTTCATGAACGCCTCCTCGACAGAAACCAAATCGAGCGCCTTCTTGAAGTTGGCGATGTCCGTCGCAACAGCCACTTTTCCCTGGTACTCGAGGGGTCCAACGCAGGCTGGCGTCTTGATGTCCAGGTTGATCCGCTTGGCAAAATTAGGGAATTCCGCCAGTTCAGAGAGCGCGAGCGGCTGATCGACGCCGGTTAATCCCGTCATGCGTTCACGGGCGTAGGTGGAATAGGCGTATTTGCTCATCTCACCATCATCGACGACGGAGAGGCCGATAGCGGCCTGCTTTTTCACGATATCGACGACTGCTGAGCTGATGCTGGCGGGGAGGGCCGCGGTGCGATCAGTATCCAGCCTCCCTTTCTCCTTGTCTGCGATCATCTCTTCCAATTCAGCCGGCCGCGGCAGGCTCCCCACATGGGTCGTGAGGATCCGATCGGCGCTCGTCTTCATTGGTTTCTCCTCTCACGTGTAACGAAGCGGGCAGGCGGCTGCTGTCCCGCTTTTCATCGCGGGGACTTAACTTCGTTGAACTGAACGCACTGCCCTGATGGTTTAGGCCGTCGGGGCGGCCATCTCTTCCGAAGAGAGGCATTAGCAAGCGTTGTTGACGCGGAGATGTATTGATATTAGTCCCGCTAATGGGACAAACAGCCCGCCTGGAAGACGCATGAAGATCAGTGCTCACCAAATTGCAGCTTTTACCGAGGTTTTCCGGCAGAAGAGCGTTTCAGAGGCTGCTGCTGTTCTCGGAATCACACAGTCGGCCGTCACCCAGCACCTTGCCAAGCTTGAGCAACGGATGGGAACAACGCTTTTCATCCGCTATCGCACTGGACTCGAGCCGACTAAACCGGCCGAAGAACTGTTCGCGCTAACTGATCGCGTTCGAGTTCTGGAGCAACTTGTCGCAGAAAAGATCGATGCTTACAGCGATTTATCAGCCGGGCATCTGACGGTGATCGCGAACGCGCCACGTCCTGCAATGCCAGTCGTCGCCGAATTCACCCGGCGCTTCCCAGCGGTCAGGGTCGATTTTTCACTGGTGACGTGGAGGGTCGCTCAGGAACGGCTGGTAGCGCGTGACGTCGATGTTGCGATCGTCACCGAACCGGAGGCGATCTCCAGTCTGTTTCATGCAGAGCTAAGCGCGACTCGCCTCATGGCGGTTTTGCGGCGCGAGCATACGCTCGCTTGCAGGCAAAGCCTTAAGCTTGCCGAACTTGCGCAAGAGCGAATCGTTCTTACGGAGGATGGCTCGCTGACTCTGCGTGAAGTCCAAAAGGCCTGCCGCGAATGTAGCGTAAGGCTCGATAACGTGATCGGAATGACAACTTATCCAGTTCTCAAAGAGGCCGTTCTACACGGCATCGGAATAGGAATTATCCTCAACGATAGCATGTTCCCCACAGACGAGCTCATCTATAAGCCGATAGACGAACTCAGCACTGATTTCAGGACATACGTCGTTACGCCGTTGGACAAGAAACGGCTACGCTTTGTGGAATCCTTCTTCGAAGCTGCACAAAGTTCATGCAGCTGACCGCTTCCGCAGGCGTGGCGACGCAGATTGAATTGCTATTGATGGGCGCACTCGTCCGGCCCATGTGCGGCATCGCAATGCGCGCCAGGACGACGGGCATTTGTGCAGGCGCTCGCACGTCGGCCGAGCGAAGAAAATATAGCCGCTAAACCGCATTTTGGTGCAACCACCGTTCGCAAAACCCTTCAATGTCGCTGGACTGAAAATACTCCAATCGCTCCATGATCGTTTCGAACGGCCAATCCCACCAGGCGATCTCTTTTAGCCTGCCCGCGACGCTGCGACTAAACCGTTCTCGAATAAATCTGGCGGGAACTCCCCCGACGATAGTGTATGGGTCGAGGTTTTTGGTGACCACCGGACCGGCCGCCAGAACTGCGCCATTCCCAACCGTGACGCCAGGCAAGACGATCACTCCATGTCCGATCCAGACGTCGTTTTCGATGATCACGCGATCGGCCTTGCGCTTGTCGAAGAAGGCATGATCCCGGACCGCGTCAGGTACATAGTATTCTGGGCAGTAGGTGAAACGATGAAGCGATGGCCGATCCATCGGGTGATTCGGTGCCCCAATCCGGACATCAGCTGCGATCGCGCAAAAACGTCCGATCATTGCGTCGCCGACCATACAGCGTGGCCCGAGGTACGAGAAGTCGCCGAGCTCGGCGTTATGCAGCGACGTCTCCGAAAGGACTTCGCAGCAGCGCCCTACGCTCGAATCACGCAGGTTCGCTGTCGGATGGATGACTGTCTCGGAGATCTTAGGTCGATGACGATTCAGCGATTGTGTCATTGCCGTTGCACTATTCTCGATTGGCCGAAGATTTTAGCAGTTACCATCATAAAACTCTGGCCCGAGCAAGACCGGTGCTTACTGAGATCCGAAGTGACCGGACGCCAGAACCACTGCACAAGCTCTCACCGGAACCGACACGACAAGGCTCGACAACCACGATCAAAATCGGACGAAAGCGCGGCAAATCAACGAAGCTGAAGTCTCTCGGCGCTCACAACCGGGTGGTTGGAAATTCGAGTCCTGCGCGGTCGATTGCCCCTCCGCGGAGCCATATAGAGGCTCAGAACGATCCTTCGGCTAGAGGAGCTCTGCATGGAGCATGGGTAAACGCCGTCGAATTGGGCCTTTTATCCGATTCCCACGACCATCGATTTTCACCTCGGCTGGATTTTCGCGCACGCGGTTAGCGATCATCGGCCTATAGACGACCTGCCCCTCATGTCGGCTCGCCCTCCTGAATATCCTCTGGGATTTCCTGTCGCAGTTTTGGCCCTTGACTGAGCCGTCGCCCGAGCGCCGCGACGAAATTATCGTAACGCGCTCCAGCCTGTGCTCTCGCTGCCTTGGCGGCCGGTTCGGGGAGTGGCGGCGTGGTTGTGAGCCAGAAGCGGATGAAGAGCGCGATGGTCTCGACTGAGATCCCGACATCCCGCTCAAGACGCGCGATCCGGCGATCAATCTGATCGAGGCGCTTGGCAACGGCGGCCTCACGCCGCTCATCGGCGTCCGGCGACAGAAAGGACGCGATCGCGGCTTCAGCGATGAGCGACAGCGACTGCTCGCGCCGCGCGGCGTAGGCCGAAAGCGTCTTCATGACATCAGGATCGAGATAGACCGACATCTGGGCCTTTTTCTTCGCCGCGGCCATGCCTGCCTCATAATCCAAGATCGTCGCCAGGATCGAGCGACGCTTGTCGCGCTACGCCCTGCATCATGTCGTTCATGCGCCTGATCCGCGGGGCATCTTCATCGAACTCGTCGGCGGGGTCGGCCGCGAACTCGTTGTCGAGCGGCTCCTTCGTCTCCACGGTGTCTTGATGCAGTTCCGGCTGCCGCCGGCGATCCGCGGTCTTTGGATCTTCGTCATCCGTCTGCTCGTCAGTCGGTGCCTGCAATGAGGTTGGGCGCGGCGGCAGTGGCCGTGAACTCCAATCGTCCGGCCGCCTTTCGGTGGTTTTGGTCAGCGTCGGCGGCGACAGGATGCGCTCCTGGAAGCGTCCGTCCTCATAATAGCGTGCCTTCTTGGCCCGGATCGGATGGAGGCCCGACATCATGACGATCTCGTCTGATGGCGGGAGCTGCATCATCTCGCCGGGGGTCAGCAGCGGGCGGGCGGTCTCCGACCGCGACACCATGAGGTGACCCAGCCAAGGCGCCAGCCGGCTGCCGGCATAGTTTTTCATCGCCTTCATCTCGGTCGCGGTGCCGAGTGCGTCGCTCACCCGCTTCGCGGTCCGTTCGTCGTTGGTCGCGAAGCTCACCCGGACGTGACAGTTGTCGAGGATTGAATTGTTGGGCCCATAAGCTTTCTCGATCTGGTTCAGCGATTGGGCGATCAGGAAGCTCTTGATGCCGTAACCCGCCATGAAGGCCAGCGCGGACTCGAAGAAGTCGAGCCGGCCGAGCGCCGGGAACTCGTCAAGCATCAGGAGGAGCCGGCGCCGTCCGGCCTTGGCCTGGAGGTCCTCGGTCAAGCGGCGGCCGATCTGGTGGAGGATCAGGCGGATCAGCGGCTTGGTGCGGTTGATGTCTGACGGCGGCACCACGAGGTACAGCGTGGTCGGCCGGTCGCGACCGACGATGTCGGTGATCCGCCAGTCGCAACGCCGTGTCACCTCGGCGACCACGGGATCCCGGTAGAGGCCGAGGAACGACATGGCGGTACTCAACACACCGGAGCGTTC
>CAZQMD010000093.1:0-16341 GCA_964594185.1 uncultured Afipia sp.
GACGCCATGGACATTCACGGCGGCAAGGCCGTGATCGACGGCCCGCAGAACTACATGGGCAATCTTTATCGCTCGGTGCCGGTGGCGATCACGGTGGAAGGTGCGAATATCCTGACACGTAACCTGATTGTGTTCGGGCAGGGCTCAGTGCGCGCGCATCCTTATCTGTTAAGCGAGATGACAGCCATCGGCGAAGCCGACCAGAAGAAGGGCCTCCAAGATTTCGATACCTCATTCTGGAAGCATGTCGGCCACGCCATCACCAACACGTTCCGGGCGTGGGGCCGGAGTTGGACCGGAGGCGCGTTTGCGCCGGCACCCGAGGCAGGTGCCGCAACCGGCTACTATCGCCAGCTCTCGCGTTACTCTGCTGCTTTTGCGCTGTGCTCCGACATGGCGCTGCTGACGCTGGGCGGCGCACTCAAGCGTAAGGAAATGCTCTCCGCACGTCTCGGCGATATTCTCTCCGAGCTTTATCTGCTCTCGGCGGCATTGAAGCGCTGGGAAGATGAAGGCCGTCAGGAGGCCGATTTTCCGGCTCTGGAATGGGTCATGGCAAACGGCATCCGCACCATCGAAAACCGGCTTGCGGAAGTGATCGCCAACCTGCCGAACCGCTTTGTCGGAGTGATTCTGAAATTCCTGATCCAGCCGCTCGGCGCCAATCCGCTCGGCCCGTCGGACGATGTGGTGCATCGTTGTGCGCAACTGGTTCTCGCGCCATCCGCGGCGCGTGACCGGCTGACGGCAGGTCTCTATCATGCCAACGACGATGGCCCGCTGGCGCGTTTGGAAAGAGCGTTCGTGCTGGTCACGGCAAATGAGCCGATCGAGAAGAAAATGCATGCCGCAAAAATCCGCGACTGGAGCGAAGCCGTGAAGAAGGGTGTGATCACCGCCGCAGAAGGCGAGAAGATCAAGGCGGCGCACGATGCGGTGGCGCTGGTGATTGAGGTCGATGACTTCGCGCCGGAGGCGCTGTCGCCGATCTATCACAAGCGGACCGAGACAAAGCAGACAACGCCGGACCGGGCGGCAAGCTGATGGCGCGTCCGGTTTACATTATCGACGGCGCACGCACGCCGTTTCTGAAGGCACAAGGCGGGCCGGGGCCGTTCACCCCGGTCGATCTCGCGGTTCAGGCCGGGCGGCCCCTGCTGGCGCGGCAGCCGTTCGCGCCGACGGCGTTCGATCAGGTTATCCTTGGCTGCGTCAATGTCATCGCCGACGAGATGAACCCCGCACGTGTTGCCGCTCTTCGCCTTGGTATGGGCGAGCGCATGGTGGCGTTCACCGTGCAGATCAATTGCGGCTCCGGCATGCAATCGATCGACACCGCCTACCGGTATATCGAAGCCGGCAAGGCCGACATGATTCTGGCGGGCGGTGCGGAAGCCTTGAGTTATGCGCCGCTGGTGTTTCCGCAGTCCGGCGTGCGCTGGTTCGCGCGCTTGGCGTCCGCGAGGGATGCCATGTCGAAGGTCGCGGCATTTCTGAGAGCGCGCCCGGCGGATTTCAAGCCGATCATCGGGCTTGAGCGCGGGCTGACCGATCCGATCACCGATCTCAACATGGGGCAGACGGCTGAAGTGGTCGCGCATCTGATGGGCGTGACCCGCGAGCAGGCCGATGCCTATGCGGTGGAAAGCCATCAGCGGCTGGCGACAGCACAGGCGCAGGGCTTTCTCCACGGCGAGGTCGAAACCGCGTTCGCGCGCGACGGCAAGTTTTACGATCATGACGACGGGGTCCGTCCGGATTCGTCCATGGACAAGCTGGCGAAGCTCAAGCCGGCCTTCGAGCGGCCGTGGGGACAGGTGACGCCGGGCAACTCGTCGCAGATCACCGACGGTGCATGCTGGACCATTCTGGCTTCGGAAGATGCCGTCAACAAATACGGGCTCAAGCCAAAGGCGATCATTGTCGATAGTCAATGGGCCGGCCTTGATCCAAGTATCATGGGATTTGGCCCCGTCTTGTCGTCGACCGAGCTCCTCAAGCGCAACAAGCTCAAGCTGCAGGATATCGACACCTGGGAAATCAACGAGGCGTTTGCCGCGCAGGTGCTGGCATGTCTGGCGGCGTGGAACGACGACAAGTTTTCCCGCGAGGTGCTGGGGCTTGACGGCGCGGCAGGCGAAATCGACCGCGCGACGCTGAATGTCGACGGCGGCGCGATAAGTCTTGGCCATCCGGTCGGCACCAGCGGCAATCGAATCGTTCTGCATCTTGTGAACGCGATGAAGCGGCTCGGCACCAAGCGTGGCATCGCCACCGAATGCATCGGCGGCGGCCTTGGCGGCGCGATGCTGATCGAGACAGTGTAAGGGAACGGACATGGACTCACGCATCATGGATGTTCTCAAGGACCGTGTGCTTGAACTCGGGCCGCAGCCGGTCGCGGGGCCTTACAGCAATTTCAAGCTGACGCGCGACAGCGACGGCATCGCGTGGCTGCTGTTCGACCGCGAAGGCACCAGCGCCAATACGCTGTCGGAGGACGTGCTTGTCGAATTCGAGACTGTGATCGCTGCGCTGGAGCAGGATCGTCCTGCAGGCATTGTCATTCGCTCCGCGAAACCTTCGGGCTTTATCGCGGGCGCGGATGTCAACGAATTTCGCGGCGTGAGCGATCCGCGCGAGGTCGAAACGCGGATGGCGCGCGCCCATGCGGTTGTGGACAGGCTTGAGGCGTTCAAGGTTCCGAGCGTGGCTGTGATCCATGGGTTTTGCCTCGGCGGCGGCCTTGAGGTGGCGCTGGCCTGCAACACGCGAATTGCGATCGACAACGCGCGCTTCGGATTTCCCGAAGTGATGCTCGGCCTGCATCCGGGCCTCGGCGGTACTGCGCGTTTCACGCATCTGGTCAGCCCGCTTGAGGCGATGACCATGATGCTCACCGGCAAGACCATCGACGCGCGCAAAGCCAAGTCACTCGGTCTTGTCGATGCGGTGACGCAGGAGCGTCATGTCCGCAATGCCATCAAGGATGCCATCTTCGGACGGCTGAAACCGCACCGGCAGGGTCTGCTCGCGCGGGTGATGAATCTAGGCCCGGTACGAGGCTTGCTTGCCAACCGGATGCGCAGCGAGGCGGCGAAGACCGCACCGAAAGACCATTATCCCGCGCCTTATGCGCTGGTCGATCTGTGGGAGAAACACGGCGGCGACCGCAAGGCGATGCTGGCCGCGGAGAAGGTCTCGTTCGCCAATCTGATGGTGACGCCGACGGCGCAGAATCTGATCCGCGTGTTCTTCCTGCGTGAACAGATGAAGAAGCTGGCGGATGGCCGCAACACCGTGAAGCATGTCCATGTCATCGGCGCCGGCGCGATGGGCGGCGATATTGCGGCATGGTGTGCGCATCAGGGTTTGCGCGTGACGCTGGCCGATATGAAGGCCGAGCCGATTGCAGGTGCAATCAAGCGCGCAGCCGATCTGTTCGGCAAGATCATTCGCAAGACCATCGACAGGCGCGATGCGCTTGACCGGCTGATTCCGGACATGAATGGCGAAGGCGCGCGCAACGCCGATCTGATCATCGAAGCTGTGCCGGAAAAGCTGGAGTTGAAGCAGAAGGTCTATGCCGGGCTGGAGCCGGTCATGAAGCCAGGCGCGATCCTCGCTACCAATACGTCGAGCATTCCGCTGCAGGATCTACGCACCACGCTGAAGAATCCCGGACATCTGCTGGGCCTGCATTTCTTCAATCCGGTGTCGCGCCTACAACTGGTTGAAGTCGTGAGCCACGATGCAGTCGATCCGCAGGCGCTGGCGAGCGCCCTCAAGTTTGTCGGCGCCATCGACCGCCTGCCGCTGCCGGTGAAGAGTTCGCCGGGCTTCCTCGTTAATCGTGCGCTCACGCCGTACATGCTGGAAGCCATGGTGATGCTTGACGAGAAAGTCGACAAGGCCACCATCGATGCTGCCGCCGAGAAGTTCGGCATGCCGATGGGGCCGATCGAACTCGCAGATCAGGTCGGCCTCGACATCTGTCTGGCGGTCGGCGACATGCTGCGCTCGAAATTCGGCGAGGCGGCGCTGCCGCCCGCGCCGGACTGGTTGCGCGACAAGGTCAAGAAAGGCGAGCTTGGCCGCAAGACCGGCAAGGGATTCTATGAGTGGAAGGACGGCAAGGCGGTGAAAATGCCTTCGCCGGTGCAGCCGACCGACGAAATGATCGACCGCCTCGTCCTTCCGATGTCGAATGTCTGCGTCGCCTGTCTGCGCGAAGGCATTGTCGATAATGGCGACGTCGTGGATGGCGCGATGATCTTCGGCACCGGCTATGCGCCGTTCCGCGGTGGTCCTTTGAATTATGCGCGCACGCGTGGCGGCGCCAATATCGTCGCAGCTCTCAAAGCGCTGGAGGCGAAATTCGGTGATCGCTTTAAACCGGACGCAGGGTGGGATACGTTCGCCTGATCGATCTTCTTATTTCAATATTCATCTGACGGATTTCATCGATGGCTGAAACGCACGCCGCGCCCGCACCCGCCGCGCCGCAGGGTGAATTGTCGATCCGCACGCTGGCGATGCCGGCGGACACCAATCAGAACGGCGATATTTTCGGCGGCTGGCTGCTCAGTCAGATGGATCTTGCCGGCAGCATCTTTGCTTACAAGACGACGCAAAGCCGCAATGTGACAGTGGCGATCGATGCGATGACGTTTCGCAAGCCTGTCTATGTCGGGGATGTGGTTTCGGTCTACGCGTCGACTGTGCGCGTCGGCCGCACTTCGATCACCGTGCATGTTGAGTCCTGGGTGCAGCGCCGTAACGAGTCGAACCTGATTCTGGTCACGGACGGGAACTATACCTACGTGGCTATCGACGATCATGGCCAACCACAGCCGATCCGCCAGGACTCGCCGCCCGTCAGCGCCTGATCGGCCACAATTCACGCAAGCAGCTAGTCAGCTTTTCGCAAGAGCAGCATTTGCGCACGCTCTTTTATTTACCATTGTGGCGTCACGCGATGGTCTCATTGTTATTTTGCCGCACCATGGCTGATCGTCTTCCAGACTCAACACGCCAGTTATAAAACTGTCGCGCGAAGCGCCTACAGGTGCGGCGGGCTGCTCAGGGCGGAGTCATTGCGCGTCTGTTTTTGAGTCATTCCAGACTGCAACTGGTCCATAAGGTCTGGCCCAGGATGTGCATAGCAACGGGGGAGACGCGTGATGTGTTGGAGATGTCTCGGCTGAAACCTTTTCAGCTTCTCGGAGTTATAGCGCGTGGGAAACCCAAGAGACGGGGCACGGTACAAGACATGTCAGATACCTACATCATCGAAGTCAGCTCGGAAGCCGCAGGCATCGTCGTTCGCGAAAAATCAGGCTTCAGATTCTTCGCAGCCGTTCACAAATTCAATCCGCTCGATGGCCAGATTTTCAAGAGTGCGCGGGAGGCGGAGCGCGCCGCGACCCGTGTTCTGGCGGGGCGGCTGGATCCGGTTCCAGCTTGAGCATTCGGGAATGAAAAGGCCGGGATCGCTCCCGGCCTTTTTGATTCCTGATGTGATGAAAACTTATTCTGCGGCAGCCTGCTGTCCGAGCGCCGGATAATCCGTATAGCCCTTGGCGCCGCCGCCGTAGAAAGTTGTCTTGTCGAAGGCGTTCAGCGGGGCGCCGAGTTTCAGGCGCTCGACAAGGTCTGGATTCGAAATGAACGGCTTGCCGAATGCGATCAGGTCGGCCTTGTTCTGGTTCAGAATTTCTGTCGCCAGCTTGAAGTCATAGCCGTTGTTGGCGATGTAGGTGCCGCTGAAGCGCTTGCGCAGGCTCGCATAGTCGAACGGCGCAATGTCGCGCGGACCGCCGGTCGCGCCTTCGATGACGTGGATATAGATGAGCTTCAGCGCATTGAGCTGATCGACGATATGATCGAACAGCGGCTGCGGGTTGCTGTCGGATACATCGTTGGCGGGCGTCACCGGCGAAATGCGGATGCCGGTGCGGTCCGCGCCGGCTTCGGCCGCGACAGCCTTCGACACTTCGATCATCAGACGTGCGCGGTTCTCAATCGAGCCACCGTACGCGTCGGTGCGCTTGTTGGTGCCGTCCTTGGCGAACTGGTCGAGCAGATAACCGTTCGCGCCGTGAATTTCGACGCCATCAAAGCCGGCTTCGATGGCATTGGCAGACGCGCGCTTGAAGCTATCGATGATGCCGGGAATTTCGCCAAGTTCGAGCGCGCGAGGTTCGGAGACGTCGGCAAATGCGCCGCCGACAAAGGTCTTGGTGTTGGCGCGGATCGCGGACGGCGCAACCGGCGCACCGCCATTGGCCTGCAGGCTGGTGTGCGAAATGCGTCCGACATGCCAGAGCTGGATGTAAATGTGTCCGCCGCGCTCGTGCACGCGATCGGTGACCTTGCGCCAGCCGGCGACCTGTTCCTTGGTGTAGATGCCGGGCGTGTCCTGGTAGCCCTGGCCCTGCTGCGAGACCTTGCTCGCTTCCGTGATGAGAAGGCCCGGGGATGCACGCTGGCCATAGTATTCGATAGCGAGGGGGTTGGGTACGAAGCCTGCAAGGGCACGGTTGCGCGTCAGCGGAGCCATGACCGCGCGGTTGGTCAGGGTGACGGCGCCGAGCTTGTAGGAGTCGAAAAGTTTGGAAGCGGACATGGCTGCTTTTCCTTGGAGGACTTCGATGCAGGTGCATGTAAGTACCGCGTTTGCGGGAATGCAAGTCGCCGAATGGTGAAAAACGCCGATTTGGCAGGCAGAATAGCAGTCATGTTTTCGGCGTTTAAAACGTCAAATGCGCCGCAAAGAACGATTTTCTGGAGTCTGATAACGGGAAGATAAAAATCGTCTTTGCGGCGGCAGAAACATGAAACGAATGCCGTGATGCGAGGCTTTGCCGGTCAGGCGCCCAGAAAATCGCGTTTTCCAAGCTCGATGCCGTTGTGACGGAGGATGTCATAGGCGGTCGTGCAATGAAAAAAGAAATTCGGGAGTGCCATGTGGTTGAAATATTGCTGGCCGGTCACCGTGCGCGTGGTGCCGGGGCCTGATGGGAACGTGATTTCGCGCTTGTCCGCGCCGTCGAACTTCGAAGGTTCGATCGCCTTGATGTAACTCACAACCTTTTCGATCCGGCCCTGCAATTCCGGAAATGTATTTTCGGTGTCAGGGAATGACGGAAGATCGAGTTGCGCGAAACGCGCGGAGCCCCGGACGGCGGCATCGCATGCCGACTGCACCTGCCGCTTGAGCGGATACATGGTCGGGTGCAGCCGCGCGTTCAGCAGCACATCGGGATCGATCGATTTGTCTTTTGCGTAGGCCTCCGCCTTGGTGAGGAAAGCGGACATCGCCGTGAGTGTATGAACGAAGACAGGAGCAGATCCGTCATAGAATGACATGGGGAATAACCTTTCGGAGAAGATCCTGCCGTGGAAGCAGGCTCGTCCGAGTTAGTTGTTCCCCTCAGTCCCGCAAGGGCGGCGAAGCTCAACTTTTTGCAGAATTATCAGCGCGGCTGCAGCGAGGCGTCCGGCGCGCGCGGGCCGCGCATCCGCGCAAGCAGGTCCGCGGTCGGCCAGGAATCGGCAGGCAGGCCATACTTCGTCTGCATGGTCTTGACCGCGATGCGGCTCTGCTGGCCGAGGATGCCGTCGATCTTGCCGACATTGAATCCTTGTTTTGCCAGCAACTGCTGCAACTCCTTGATCTCGTTGAACGGCAGCTGGGCCACCGGCGTCGCGGGCTTCCGCATCGGTCCTGCGCCCGCGATACGGGTGGCGAGATAGGCGGCGGTGGTCGAATAGATCAGCGAATTATTCCATTCGGTGTAGGCAGCGAAATTTGCGTAGGCGAGAAATGCCGGGCCGGTGCGTCCCATCGGGAGCAGCACCGAAGCGGGCATCTCATCCTTTGGCAGCGGACGTCCGTCGGCATAGGTCACGCCCCATGCGGCCCATTTCGAGCGTGGATGTTTGATCGTGAGGTCCGCCTGATCCCACGGCAGGTTTGCGGGGACGCGGATTTCCTGCAGCCATGGCTCGCCGCGCCGCCATTTCAATCCGGTGGCGATGTAGTTTGCGGTCGATCCGATCACGTCGGGCGCGCTGCGCAGCATGTCGCGATGCCCGTCGCCGTCGTAGTCCACCGCGTAATCGAAGTAATGGCGCGGCAGGAATTGGGTCTGGCCGAGTTCGCCGGCCCATGAGCCGATCATTTCGGCAGGTGTCAGATCGCCGCGATCGATGATCTTCAATGCAGCGATGGTCTCGTCATGAAACATCTGCGAGCGACGGCAATCGTAAGCGAGCGACACCAGCGAGCGCAGTGTCGGCAGTTTGCCCTGAACCGCGCCGAAATCACTCTCCAGTGCCCAGAACGCAGTAATCACCGCAGGCGGCACGCCGTATTCCTTTTCGGCGCGGGCGAAGGCTTGCGCGTATGTCTGGATCAACTGCTGGCCTTTGACGCGGCGGCCTTCGGAGGCCATCCGGCCCGAGAACTCCGTGAAGATCTGGCCGAACACGCGCTGGCCACGGTCGCGGTTCACGATGCCCTGGTCGTAGACCATGTAGGGAGACGCAGCCGCGAGCGCGCGCTGCGACACGCCAGCAGCGACGGCATCCTGTTTCAGTTGTGTCAGAAACTGATCGAAGCTCTGGCCGTTGTGGCAGCGCGCTCCGGATTGAGCGATGGCGCCTGTCGCGAAGAGGCTCATCGCGATAACGAGCATGGAAAACAGTCTGGTCATGAAAAATATCCGTGTCTGCAGGCTTGGTCGCGAAGGTGAGGGCGTGTTCGTGCATGGGAGGCGGGACGCGAAGCAACAGAAAATATACCGCAACTCCTGGATTAAGTGGGCGAATTTATCCGGCATGGCACGAATTATAGATTTCAATTCGTTCGACAGGCGGTGTCGTTGACATACATTTTCGCGGAGACACATTCATTCCGCGAAAGTTCAAGGACACTCCATGCTCAAGAAGGCCTGCTTCCTTCTGTTGTCGTCGGCTCTGGTTTTTTCAGCCGGTGCGTTGCCCGCTTCGGCCAAGGACCCGAACAAAACCGAAATCAAAGTCGGCTTCGTGCCGGGGCCTTATGTCGACGGCTTCAAAGCGGGCGTAGAGCCAGAGTTGAAGAAGAAGGGATACACTGTGCGCTACTTCGAGTTCAGCACGGGGCTCGAGGCGAATACCGCCGTATTCAAGAACGACATTGACGCCAATGTGATGCAGCACACCGTGTTCCTGAATTCATACAATGACCGGCAGAACACCGATCTGGCCGGCATTGTTCAGGTGCCGACGCCGCCGATGGGGCTCTATTCGAAGAAGCATGCCAAGGGTGAAGCGATAAAGCCGGGAACGAGCGTCGCGGTGCCCAACGATCCGGTCAATCTGCAGCGCGCACTGTGGATTCTCCGCGATCTCGGCTGGATCGAGATCAAGGATTCAAAGCCGATGGATGTCACCGAACTCGACGTGATCAAGAATCCGAGCGGCATCAGGATCGTTCCGCTGGAAAATGCGCAGGCACCGCGGGTCTTGCCTGATGTGGACTACGCGGCGATCCAGGGCAATTTCGCGATCTACAGCGGTCTCAAGCTGACCGACGCGATTGCACTCGAAAAGATGGGGCCGCCTTACGTCAATGTGGTCGCGGTCCGGAAGGGTAATGCGGATGCTGAATGGGCGAAGGACATTGTCGCGGCTTACCGCTCGGAAGGCTTCAAGACCGCGATCCGCTCCGACAAATTCCACGAGGGATTTACGCTGCCGGATTATTTCAACTGAGAGAATAGCATCACCGACGCAGTCGATGCGCCCGCAAAATAAAAATGCCCGGCCTAAGCCGGGCATTTTCTTTTTGTGATTGTGTCGAGCCGTTCGTTAGCCGAACTGGTTCATCGTGTTGTGAGCGCCACCGGCCTTGAGGGCCGCTTCGCCAGCGAAGTATTCCTTGTGGTCGTCGCCGATGTCGGAGCCGGCCATGTTCTGGTGCTTCACGCAGGCGATGCCCTGGCGGATTTCCGCACGCTGAACGTTCTTCACGTAGCCGAGCATGCCCTGGTCGCCGAAATACTCCTTCGAGAGGTTGTCGGTCGACAGCGCAGCCGTGTGATAGGTCGGCAGTGTGATCAGGTGGTGGAAGATACCGGCGCGCTTGGCCGAATCCGCCTGGAAGGTGCGGATCAGCTGATCGGCTTCGATCGCCAGCGGTGTCTCGTCGTATTCCACCTTCATCAGGTCGGCGCGGTTGTACTTGCTGACGTCCTTGCCGGCCGCCTTCCACTCGTCGAACACCTGCCAGCGGAAATTCAGCGTCCAGTTGAACGACGGCGAGTTGTTGTAGGCCAGCTTCGCGTTCGGGATCACCTCGCGGATGCGATCGACCATTTCGGCGATCTGCGCGATGTTCGGACGCTCGGTTTCGATCCACAGCAGGTCGGCGCCGTTCTGCAGCGAGGTGATGCTGTCGAGCACGCAGCGGTCCACGCCGGTGCCGGAGCGGAACTGGTACAGGTTGCTCGGCAGACGCTTCGGACGCAGCAGCTTGCCGTTGCGGCTGATGATGACATCGCCGTTGCCGATCTTGGACGCGTCAACTTCGTCGCAATCGAGGAAGCTGTTGTACTGGTCGCCGAGATCGCCCGGCTTGTGGCTGACAGCGATCTGCTGCGTGAGGCCTGCGCCGAGCGAGTCGGTGCGGGTCACGATGATGCCGTTGTCCACGCCCATTTCGAGGAAGGCGTGACGGCAGGCACGGATCTTCGCGAGGAAGACTTCGTGCGGCACAGTCACCTTGCCGTCCTGATGGCCGCACTGCTTTTCGTCCGACACCTGGTTTTCGATCTGAAGGGCGCAGGCGCCGGCTTCGATCATCTTCTTGGCGAGCAGGTAGGTTGCTTCCGCGTTGCCGAAGCCTGCGTCGATGTCGGCGATCACCGGCACAACGTGAGTCTGGAAGTTGTCGATCTTGTCGATCAGCGCAGCTTCCTTCGCCTTGTCGCCGGCCTTACGCGCGGCGTCGAGCTCGCGGAAGATATCGTTGAGTTCGCGAGAGTCGGCCTGACGCAGGAAGGTGTAGAGCTCTTCGATCAGCGCCGGCACCGAGGTCTTCTCGTGCATGGACTGATCCGGCAGCGGTCCGAATTCCGAACGCAGCGCCGCGATCATCCAGCCCGACAGGTACAGATAACGGCGGTCGGTCTTGCCGCCGAAGTGCTTCTTGATCGAGATCAGCTTCTGCTGGGCGATGAAGCCATGCCAGCAACCCAGCGACTGGGTGTACTTGGTGGGGTCGGCGTCATACGCAGCCATGTCGGCGCGCATCACGTCCGCAGTGTAGCGGGCGACGTCCAGACCGGTCTTGAAGCGGTTCTGCAGGCGCATGCGGGCAACAGCCTCGGCGGTGACGCCGTTCCAGGCCGGCTGCTCCTTGAGGAGGGCCTCGGCTGCAGTGATCTCGGCCTTATAGGAAGACGGGCCTTGAATTGCTTGGTCGGAAATTCCGCGCGATTGGTAATTCATGGGTGTGACCTTCTGCCTTTTGTGAAGTTGGGAGTGGTTTTACGCCACGCCTCACCACCCGCTAGAGGCTTTGAAGATAGCTTGTCAGACTTTACAAACTTATCTTGTAATGCTGTAATTAGTTTACATTTGAGGTAACCAAGTAGGGCTTTTGCCCATGGCAACAACGACAATTCGCTCGGTTTTCATGGGTCCGCGGCTGCGGCGCTTGCGCCGTGATCTCGGCCTGACGCAGGCCGATATGGCGGCGGATCTGGACATTTCCGCGCCCTATGTAGCGCTTCTGGAGCGCAATCAGCGGCCTGTGACCGCCGACATGCTGCTGCGCCTTGCCCGCACCTACAAGATCGATCTGGCTGATCTCGCGGGCGATGGCGGCGCCGACCACACGGCGCGAATGCAGGCGATTCTCAAGGAGCCGATGTTCGCCGACATCGATATTCCCTCGCTGGAAATCAGCGATATCGCTATCGGCTATCCGGGACTGGCCGAAGCATTTTTGCGGCTTTACACGGCCTACCGCGAAGAACAGCTTGCGCTGGCTGATCGCAGGGGGCCGGGCCTGACCGGCCCCGCATCGGGTGGCGATCTGGACGCCAGCGATCCGGTTGCGGAAGTGCGGCGCTTTCTCGCCGCGCGCCGCAATAACTTTGCCGATCTCGATGACGCGGCCGAGCGCATTCTGCACGGTCCTGCGGATCAGGGCTGGTTCGTTGAGCGGCTGCGCACGCGCCATAATCTTCGCGTTCGCCATCTGCCGCCCGAAGTCATGCTCGGCTCTGTCAGGCGGCTGGATCGTCATCACAAAGAGCTTTTGTTCGACGACTCGCTCGACACCGCGAGCTTCAATTTTCAACTTGCGCAGCAGCTTGCCTATCTCGAATTTCAGGATGAAATCGCGACCGCGCTGAAGGCCGGCCAGTTCACCAGCAAAAGCGCTGAATTGCTGGCGCATCGCTCGCTCGCGAGTTACGCCGCAGCGGCGCTGATCATGCCGTATTCTGCATTCGTGAAAGCCGCCGAGACGCGCCGCTATGACATGGAAGCGCTGGCGCGCCAGTTCGGCACCAGTTTTGAGCAGACCGCGCATCGCATCACCACGCTGCAAAGGCCGGGGTCCGAGAAGGTTCCGTTTTTTCTGATCCGTGTCGATCCGGCCGGTAATATTTCAAAGCTGCTTGATGGCGCGGGCTTTCCCTTCGCAAAGCACGGCGGCGCCTGTCCGCTCTGGTCGGTGCATGGCGTGTTCAAGACGCCGCGTCAGATCGTGACGCAATGGCTGGAATTGCCGGACGGTCAGCGGTTTTTCTCGATTGCCCGCACGGTCACCGCGGGCGGAGGTTCGTTCGGCGCGGTACGCGTGGAGCGCGCGATTGCCATCGGATGTGCCGCTGAGCACGCCGAAAAGCTGATTTATACCAGCGATGATTCAGGCCCTCGCGCCGATGTCCCGACACCGATCGGCGTCGCCTGCCGCGTCTGTCACCGCCCGACATGTGCGGCGCGATCAGAGCTTCCGATCGGCCGCGAACTGCTTCCCGACGATTACCGCCGTCTCAGCGTTCCGTTCGGATTCTCGTCCGATTAAGATGCGCGCACTGGATTCTTGAAAAATTTGCATTACAAACGGCGGCGACGTGCCTAGATATCGTCTAGGATCAAGTGCTATGCGCACAGGCACAGGCGGCTGAATACGGAGGCTTCTATGAGCGGCAGCAATTTCTGGGTGATCGGCGGAGAGTTTGGCTCGATGAATTTCCACAAGCTGGTGGAAGGCTCGGCTCAGGTTCAGGGGCCGTTCAAGACCCGCAAGGAAGCCGAGGATGCGTGGCGCACGGTTTCTGAAGAGAACCGTCATCGCGCCGGCGTGCGCTTTTCAATCGTGGAAGAGCCGCACCGCACGACCAACGGCTGACAGTTTTTCTGACTTGGGCGGGGTTGCCGCCTGCCACAATTCACGGTCCTGCTCCCCTTTGGAACAGGGCCGTTTTCATTTTGGGACACGGATAACGCCGTGAGACGGCACGCAAAAATGGCCCAGAACCTTTGCGGGGGAACAGGGTTACTGATAGATTAAACGGGTCGAAACAAAGCTACCGAACCCGAGGTCTTCAGATCATGGCGGAACAGAGCGTCCCGAGCGATTTGGCCGGCAAACCGAGCCCGGTTCGGCTGCGAGATGCGCTGCGCAAGGCCCGGATCGAAGCGGCCGATCGCACCGGTGTTGTCGTCGATCTGCGCGACGCTGAAGTCGCAAGGCTTGAGATTCTCTACGAAGCACTCGACCCGCTGTTTTCGGAAATTCCCGCGGGCGTCGATCTGTTCGATCGCGGCATCAGCCAGGGCGACACGCCGCGACTGTGGATCGATTCGGTCGCTCATATTTCCATGGGCCGCGACAAGCGAATCTATCGCTTTACGCAGGACACGCGCTTCGGCCGCATCGTGATCGCCGAGTCCCACGATATCCCGGTGATGGTCGATGCGGTGACCGATTACATCGCGCGCCGCCTAATTGAGCGCGAGCACGCCATGGTGGTCACGCCCGCTTCGCCACCGGCACCAGCGCTCGTCTCAGCGCCTGTAACAGCTGCCGCTACGACCGCATCGTCCATTGCTGCGCCCTTGAAGCGCCGCAGCGCGATCTGGACATTTGCGTTCGGATTTGCCGCAGGCCTTGCCGCGCTGTTTGGCTTTGCGCTGGTGATGGCGCTGCGCGGCATCTAGATCAATTTTTCATCCTTGATCTCGCCGAGAGTCATGCTCTCGGTAAAGCCGCGCACACGATGCTGGCAGCGCCATGCATTCCCGTTCCTTTCAATCGAAAACAGATTGTAGGCAGCAGGATGATTGTGTCCGTGCGCCATCGCCGATGCCGATGGCACGCCGATCGCCGGGATACGGCCAAGAGGACCATTGAGCCAGACAGTTGCGTGACGATGATCGTGGCCGTGCAGAACAAGATCGACGCCATATCGCGCGATCAGTTCTAACAATTCGTCGGAATCGCGCAGCCGCGCCGCCCATCGGCCGGGTGACGTTACCGGCGGATGATGGATCATCAGCACGCGAAATGAATCTTCTTTCGATGTCTGCTGCAGAATCTTTTCGAGTTCACCGCGCTGCTCATGCCCAAGCCGCCCCGTTGCCATGAATGGCGCAGTGGGAACGGCCGTGGACACGCCAACCAGCGCCAGCGGGCCTCGGCGCCGCAGATAGGGAAATGTCGCATCGCTGCTTGATGCTGCGCCATCGCCGTGAAGATAATCGGCCCAGACATGCGGAAAATGCTCGCGGATGCCGCGCACGTAAGCGTCGTGATTGCCCGGCACCAGCGAGACATGATCGGGCGTGCCGACGCTCTCCAGCCACTTGCGTGCTTCGGTGAATTCCGGCGGCAGTGCGATATTGACGAGATCGCCGGTGACGGCGATGTGATCCGGATTCTGTGCCTTCATGTCGGCGACCAGTTCGCCGAGCACATCGCGACGATGGATCATGTGACGCTTGCGCTGCCAGTTCAGATAGCCGATGGCGCGCTTGCCCGCGAGTTCGCGCAGGCGCGGCCGCGGCATCGGGCCGAGATGCGGATCGGACAGATGCGCGAGCACGAAGGATGTCATTGAAACGTGACCGTCAAAGCTCGAAATGTTATCACGCTGCTGTTCGTCACTCTCGCGTCCTCATGTCATTTGTTCGGGGACACTCTGACATAACACGATCGCCGGGCGGAATCCTGCGTCATGACATTCCAGACTCTTCGGCAGCGGTTCGAACCCTTGATCCGGCGTGTGTTTCATTTCTACTGGCGCTTCGCCCGGGGCATGACGCTCGGCGTGCGCGCGGTGGTGCTGGATCGCGAAGATCGCGTGTTTCTGGTCAAGCACAGCTACGTCTCCGGCTGGCATCTGCCGGGCGGCGGGGTCGAGACCGGAGAGACCTTCCTGAGTTCGCTAAAGCGCGAGCTGATCGAGGAGGGGCGGATCGAAATGACCGGCGAGCCGGTGCTCCATGGACTATTTTTCAACCGCCGGGTGTCGCGGCGCGACCATGTCGCGGTTTATGTTGTGCGGGCGTACCGCCAGGACCGGCTGCCCGAACCCAATCATGAAATCGTGGCCTGCGGCTTTTTCGGGGTGGCCGACCTGCCGCCCGACACCACCCGCGGGACGCGGGCGCGGATCGCCGAAGTGCTTGAGAATCTGCCTCTGACCGAGGACTGGATCTGATATAGCCGTCATCGGCGATGGACCATGCCCGCGCCAGATGCTATCTGCGGCTCTGACATGTCCGATCTTTCCCTGACCATCCTGGCTGAGACCCCCGGCGACGAACAGGCCATCGAGCGCCTGCACGAACGCACGTTCGGCCCCGGCCGCTACGCGCTCAGCGCCTACCGTTTGCGCGAGCATGTCGATCATCTTCTCGATCTGTCGTTCACCGCGCGGATCGGCACGCTGATGGTCGGCTCGGTGCGGCAACTGCCGATCTGTATCGGCAATACACCGGCACTGCTGCTCGGGCCGCTGACCGTCGAGCCGCCCTTCCGCGATCGTGGGGTTGGCCGCGCGCTGCTTGAGCGCGCCTTGAGGGATGCGGCGGCGAAAGGCCATCGCCTTGTGCTGCTGGTCGGTGACGAGGCGTATTACAGCCGCGCCGGCTTCAAGCGGATTCCAAAAGGCCGCGCGACCATGCCGGGTCCGGTCGATCACACGCGGCTTCTGGTGCGCGAACTCGCCGACGGCGCATTCGATGACGTCAGCGGCCCCATTCGCCCGGACTGGAATTTCGCGCGGGCTGTTTAAACCAGTCCCTCGTCGTCCCGGCGAAAGCCGGGACCCA
>CAZQMD010000094.1:0-16256 GCA_964594185.1 uncultured Afipia sp.
CCTCGCGGCTAACCTGCTTATCCGGCGGTGATTGTGCTTTGCGAAAAGCGCATAGGTGAGAAGCCGCGCACGGGCGGTTAGAGCCCCTAAAGTGCGTCGTTACCACGCACAGGCTTGCTATGGCCTGCGGCTTCGCTCAATACTTATTTCAATACTTCAGAACATAGCCCGCGCACCCCGCCACAAGACGGGGGCCGTCAGGAAACAGCCGAGGGGAGACATCATGGAACGTATCTGGCTCAAGCAATATCCGGCCGGCGTGCCAGCCGATATCGACGTCAATCAGTATCCATCGCTGGTGGAGCTGCTCGAAGAGAGCTTCAAGAAATTCGCCGACCGCAAATCCTTCATCTGCATGGACAAGGCGATCACCTACCGCGAGCTCGACGAAATGTCGGCGGCGATCGGCGCCTATCTGCAGAGCAAGGGCCTGAAGAAGGGCGCGCGCGTCGCCATCATGATGCCGAACGTGCTGCAGAACCCCGTCGCCTCGAGCGCCATCCTGCGCGCCGGTTACACCGTGGTGAACGTCAATCCGCTCTACACGCCACGCGAGCTTGAGCATCAGCTCAAGGACTCCGGCGCCGAAGCCATCCTGCTGCTGGAAAACTTCGCGACCACGCTGGAGAAGGTGCTGCCGAACACCAGCGTCAAGCACGTCATCATCGGTTCGATGGGCGACCTGCTCGGCTTCAAGGGCGTGATCGTCAACTTCGTCGTGCGCAATGTGAAGAAGATGGTTCCGGCCTATTCGATCCCGAGCGCGGTGTCGTTCAATGACGCGCTGGCTCAGGGCCGCAAGCTGAAGCTGAACAAGCCCGTGCTGACCGGCGACGATGTCGCGTTCCTGCAATATACCGGCGGCACCACCGGCGTGTCGAAAGGCGCAACGCTGCTTCATCGCAACATTCTCGCCAATGTGCTGCAGAACGATGCATGGCTGCAGCCAGCCTTGAAGAAGCCGCCGCATGTCGAGCAACTCTTCATCGTTTGTGCGCTGCCGCTGTATCACATCTTCGCGCTGACCGCGTGCTTCCTGCTCGCGGTGCGCGCCGGCGGCGTGAACCTGCTGATCCCCAACCCGCGCGACATGGCGGGCTTCGTCAAGGAACTGTCGAAGTATCAGGTCAACAGCTTCCCGGCGGTGAACACGCTCTACAACGGCCTGCTCAACACGCCGGGCTTCGACAAGCTCGACTTCTCCAAGCTCAAGAGCTGCTTCGGCGGCGGCATGGCGGTGCAGAAGCCGGTGGCCGACAAGTGGACGCAGGTGACAGGCGTGGCGCTGTCGGAAGGTTACGGCCTGTCCGAAACCTCGCCGACGCTGACGTGTAACCCGGCGGACACCGACAAGTTCTCCGGCTCGATCGGCATTCCGGTGCCCTCGACCTGGCTGTCGATCCGCGACGACGACGGCAATGAAGTGCCGCTTGGCGAAGCCGGCGAAATCTGCGCCAAGGGTCCGCAGGTGATGGCCGGTTACTGGAACCGTCCGGAAGAAACCGCGAAGGTGATGACCGCTGATGGTTATTTCCGCACCGGTGACATCGGCATCATGTCGCCGGACGGCTACACCAAGATCGTGGACCGCAAGAAGGACATGATCCTGGTCTCGGGCTTCAACGTCTATCCGAACGAAGTCGAGGAAGTGATCGCGAGCCATCCGGGCGTGCTCGAATGCGCGGTGATCGGCGTGCCGGACGCGAAGTCGACCGAAGCCGTGAAGGCCTTCGTGGTGAAGAAAGACCCGAACCTGACCGCGCAGGACGTCATCAAGTTCGCCGCCACGGAGCTGACCGGCTACAAGGTGCCCAAGCACGTCGAATTCCGGACCGACCTGCCGAAGACCAATGTCGGCAAAATCCTGCGCCGCGAACTGCGCGACGAAAAGCCGAAGGCGGCCGCTGCTGCGGCAAGCTGATCGTTTCACCTCTTAACCTGCACAATGGCCGGGCCCCGCCCGGCCATTGTCGTCTTCAGGACATCACGCAGAATGAATTCCACAGTCACACCGCAGGACATCGTCACCTTCTGGCGCGACGCCGGATATGAGCGCTGGTACACCAAGGACGCTGCGTTCGATCAGGAACTGCGCGACCGTTTCATGGCGACATGGGAAGCGGCGCGCGATGGTAAGCTCTCCGGTTGGCAGGATAACGACGACGGTGTGCTGGCGCTCCTGATCGTGCTCGACCAGTTTCCGCGCAACATGTTCCGCAACGATGCGCGTGCTTTCTCGACCGACGCGCTCGCCCGCTCGGTTGCCGCGCACGCGATTGCCGAAAGCCGCGATCAGCGTATCGAGCAGGGGATGCGCAGCTTCATGTATCTGCCGTTCGAGCATTCCGAGGACATGGCGGATCAGGAACGCAGCATCGCGCTGTTTGAGCAGCTCAGTGCGGACAGCCTGAAATGGGCGGTGCTGCACGCCGACATCATCCGCAAGTTCGGCCGGTTTCCCCATCGCAATGCCGTGCTCGGCCGCGCCACGACGCCGGAAGAAGCGGCGTTTCTGGATGAGGGTGGGTTCAAGGGGTAGGACCAGCCTTGCGCAAGTCGACTACCAATTGTCATGCCCGGGCCTGCCCCGGCCATCTCGATGACCGAAGCACAGTGCTCACCTGATCGAGATCACCGGGACAAGCCCGGTGATGACAGCTTGGAGCATCATCTCGCTTCTCCATCCTAGCGAGGCGAGGCTCCACCCAACCAAATCTTAACGAATCCTTGCTAAGGCGCATCCTGCCGCCGCGTGGCGGAAGCAGGATGGAATGCCGTGGCGGTGGTGGAAGCTGAAAACGCATCGGACGCAAGACCCGCAGGCCTGATCGCGCGGTTGCGCGGGGTGCTGACCGGCACCTCCGAAGCCTCATTGACCAAGCGTCTCGCCGGCACCGTGTTTCTCATTCGCGTGCTGAGCGCAGGCCTCGCCTACTTCTCGCAGGTGCTTCTGGCGCGCTGGATGGGCGGCTCGGATTACGGCATCTATGTCTATGTCTGGACTTGGGTGCTGCTGCTCGGCAGTGTGCTCGATTTCGGTATCGCTGTCTCCGCGCAGAAAATCATTCCGGAATATCGCGCCAGCGGCGAGCTTTCGATGCTGCGCGGCTTTCTCTCCGGCAGCCGCTGGATGACCTTCGCGGCCTCGACGGCGGTCGCGCTGTTGCTCGCTGCGCTGGTGACATTGTTGTCGCCATGGATCGACGCCCACACCATCGTGCCGCTGTATATCGGCTGCCTCACCCTGCCCGCTTTTGTCGTCGCCAATACGCAGGATGGCCTCGCGCGCTCCCACGACTGGATGCGCCTCGGCCTGATGCCGCAGTTCATCGTGCGTCAGACATTGATCATCGGCTTTACCGCAGGCGCGGTTGTGCTCGGCATGAATCTCGGCGCCACCGCGGCGATGATCGCCAGCACTGCCGCGGTCTGGATCGCCATGATTGGCCAGCTGATCGTGCTCAACCGCCGCCTCAATGCCAGTGTCGCGCCGGGGCCGAAGACCTACGAGATTCGCGCCTGGCTCAAGGTGTCGCTGCCGATCATGATGGTCGAAGGCTTCTATCTGCTGTTGTCCTACACCGACGTGCTGGTACTGCAACAGTTCCGCTCATCCGAAGAAGTCGGCGTCTATTTCGCCGTGGTGAAGACGCTAGCGCTGGTGTCGTTCATTCACTACGCGATGTCAGCCACGACTGCTCACAGGTTTAGCGAGTATCATGCCTCCGGCGACAAGGAGCGGTTAGAGGCCTACATCGCCCATGCCATCAAGTGGACGTTCTGGCCGTCGGTCGCCGCCACCGCCGTGCTGTTGGCGCTGGGCGAGCCGCTGCTCTGGCTGTTCGGCCCGCAGTTCACCGCCGGTTACGGCATCATGTTCGTCGCCGCAATCGGCCTGATCGTGCGCTCGGCGATCGGTCCGGTGGAGCGGCTGCTCAACATGCTCGGCCACCAGAACATGTGCGCGCTGGCCTACGCGCTGGCGTTCGTCGTCAACCTTGTGCTGTGCGTGCTGCTGGTGCCGCGCTTCGGCGGTTACGGCGCCGCCGCCGCAACCTCCATCGCACTGGTGTTCGAGACGATCCTGCTGTTCTGGATCACCCGCACCCGTCTCGGCTTTCACGTCTTCGCGTTCGGGAAGAAGTAAACTTCCCCACAATGATCGTCATGACCGGGCTTGTCCCGGTGATGACGCTCCATAAGTAACTTTATATCCGCCCACATACGCCGTCATTGCGAGGAGCAAAGCGACGAAGCAATCCAGCTTCTTTCGCCCATGGATTGCTTCGCTTCGCTCGCAATGACGAAATGATCACTCCGCCGTCCAGCCACCGTCGATGGACAGGTTCGCGCCGGTGATCTGCGCGGCATCGTCACCGCACAGGAACAGCGCCAGCGCTGCCACCTGCTCGACGGTCACGAATTCCTTGGTCGGCTGCGCGTCGAGCAGCACATCGTTGATGACCTGCTCCTTGGTCATGCCGCGCGCCTTCATGGTGTCGGGAATCTGCTTTTCCACCAGCGGCGTCCAGACATAGCCCGGCGAAATGCAGTTCGCCGTGATCTTGTGGGTCGCGAGCTCCAGCGCCACCGTCTTGGTCAGGCCCGCGATGCCGTGCTTGGCCGAGACATAAGCCGACTTGAAGGGCGAGGCGACCAGCGAGTGCGCCGATGCGGTGTTGATGATGCGGCCCCAGCCGCGCTTCTTCATGCCGGGCACCGCGGCACGAATGGCGTGGAATGCCGAGGACAGATTGATCGCGATGATCATGTTCCACTTGTCGATCGGGAATTCCTCGATCGGCGAGACGAACTGCACGCCGGCATTGTTCACCAGAACGTCCACCGAGCCGTAGGTCTTTTCCCCGAGCGCAATCATCTCGGCGATTTCCTCTGGCTTGGTCATGTCGGCGGGCGAGTGCACCGCCTTGACGCCAAAGTCCTTCTCGATCGCCGCCCGCTCTTTCTCGATATCGGCCGGCGCGCCGAACCCGTTGATCACGACATTGGCGCCTGCGCTGGCAAAAGCACGCGCATAGGCAAGGCCGATGCCGCTTGTCGAGCCGGTCACCACTGCCGTCTTGCCGGAAAGAGTACCCATCATTCGCTCCTGTTTACTGCTTGATATATTGCAGACCGTTTTCGCAAAGGTCGTAAGTGACCATGGTTTCGTCGGATTGAGGCCGGTTCAGCCATTCCGGATGAGCCATCGAGGCATAGACATCGCGCTCGCCCGCCGCCCAGTGCTCGACCATTCCGATGCGCGAGAAGTCGTAATCCTTCGACGAGGCTTCGTGGACCTTGCTGCGGTAGATCAGGTGCACGACCGTCACCGTGTTTTCCTTCGCCGCCTGATTGAGCATCTCGACCAGCGGATCGTCCTTGAAGCTCGGCGGCAGCTTGGCGATCAGTTCGCGCACCGCCTTCTTGGCGTCGTGAATCTTCTTGTTCATGTCGGTATTCATGCGGGTGCGGCTGGAATAGCGGATGTCCTTTTCCCGCTCCGCCGCTTCCAGCACCGTGGCTGGGACCTCTCCCCGCGCGCTGAACAGATCGACCTGGAAAATCAGAAGGTCCCTGTCCCGTTCATGCTCAAGCACATAATCGAGCGGCGTGTTGGAGACGATGCCACCGTCCCAGTAAAACTCGCCTTCGATCTCGATCGGCGGAAAGCCCGGCGGCAGCGCGCCGGACGCCATGATGTGCTCGGGGCCGATCTTCTTGCCGAGTTTCCGAAACTTGTGATTGTCGAAATACTCGAAATTCCCGGTCTTGATATTGACCGCGCCGACACTGAGACGGACGCCGTCATTGTTGATGCGGTCGAAATCCACCAGCCGCTCCAGCGTCGCGCGCAGCGGCGTGGTGTCGTAATAGCTTTGCGATTGGGGGCTGCCCGCAGGCCAGACCGGCGCAGGCGGAAAACGCGGCGTGAAAAAGCCCGGCACACCGAAGGTCGCGATCAGCGCGGCGCTGGTCTCGTTGAACACCGAGCGCACCTGATCGCTCCTGACCAGCGGCGCCCAGGGCATCACCGACCCCGAAGACACCATGTCCCAGAATTCCTTCAGCTTCTCGACTCGTTTCTCTCTCGGATTGCCGGCGATAATCGCAGCGTTGATCGCGCCAATCGAGATGCCCGCGACCCACTGCGGCTCGAAATCATGATGGCACAGCGCCTGATAGGCACCGGCCTGATAGGAGCCAAGCGCACCGCCACCCTGCAGCACCAGCACACGCTGGGCCTCTGCGGGGATCGATACGTTTTCTCTGTGGGGGGAAAGCTGATCCATGGCCCATCACTCAACAGCACCGGAGGGGGAACCGATGTTGCAGCACGGTGGCCTCACTTCGCAGCCGCGTCAATTGGCGAAAATGTAAGGAATGTCACAGAAGGTTTATCTGGAGACCGGCTTTGCCGGTTATCGCGCATCCGGCGCAGCCAGGATCAGGGTCCAGAACACCTTGTATTTGGTGTTCGGGACGTAGACCGCCGAAATGCCCATTTTTGTGACACCGCTGGCCAGCATGTTGGCCTTGTGGGGTGGCGAATCCCGCCAGCCCGAGAAAGCCTCCGCCAGGGTGTGATAACCGGCCGAGACGTTTTCGACCGCCTTGGTGGCATCGAAACCCGACGCCTTGATCCGCTTGTCCAGCGTTCCGGCCACATTGTGATCGAGCTTGTTGCGGGCGCCCATCGCCTGCGATTGCGCTTCGGCGGCCTTCATCAGCAGCGGATCGACCTGCACCGCGCCAAGGCCATTGTTCTGCCGGTAGCCGGAGATCATGGAGGCAGCGACGTTCGGATCGAGCTTGGCGCCTGCACTGGCCATGCTGAGATAGAAGGCCGGCTGCTCGGTGGACGGCCCGTTATCGGACGTACACCCCGCCAGAATCGCCAGCGCCAGAATGGCCCCCGCCACGCGTATCATATGCTTTCCCCAACCGTTGGTCGGCGTTTGTTGCACACCAACAGTGGCTGAAAGGTGAACGGGGCGGGATTGAGAGGGGAACCGGCCCTCACTAATCGAGATCACCGGGACATAGGCGAGCGGAAGCGACGCCGTTCTTCGAAGGCTATGCCCGGTGATGACATCAATCAGGCTGTCATGGCCGGGCTTGTCCCGGCCATCTCGACAACAAGCTACGAAGCCGTCGCATTACGCCTTTGCCGGGAACAACCGGTAGCGCCTCGGCTGCAGGCTGACCACATCGCCGGGCTTGAGATCGCGGTCGCGCGGGGCGTCGATTTCAATCAGCGTTTCGGTCGCGCCGTTATGCAGCACCACGTCGGCACGCTGGGTCGGGCCGAACGCCCGCACATGCTTGACGTCACCTTCAAGGATGCCGCTGCCCGCCGGAACAATCGACACATCATGACGGCGGATAAAGAGATTGGACGGCCCCGACGCCACGTCGCGCGGCTCGAGGTTCAGCACCTTCTCGCCCAGCCGCACCTTGCCGTCCGACACCTGCACCGGGAGCACGATGGATTCACCGATGAAGCCATGAACGAAGGCGGTGGCCGGATTGTCGTAAACGTCCCCGGGCGTACCGATCTGTTCGATCTTGCCCTTGTCCATCACCACGACGCGGTTGGCGACTTCGAGCGCCTCTTCCTGATCGTGGGTGACGAAGATCGACGTGACATGAATCTCGTCATGCAACTGGCGCAGCCAGCGGCGCAATTCCTTGCGCACCTTGGCGTCCAGCGCGCCGAACGGTTCGTCCAGCAGCAGGATGCGCGGCTCGATGGCAAGCGCGCGCGCCAGCGCAATACGCTGACGCTGGCCGCCGGAGAGCTGGCTCGGGTAGCGATCCGCCAGCCAGTCGAGCTGCACCAGATCGAGCAATTCCTTCACGCGCTTCTTGATATGCGCTTCGTCCTTGCGGATCGCGCGCGGCTGCACCCGCAGGCCAAAGGCAACATTCTCAAACACGCTCATATGGCGAAAGAGCGCATAGTGCTGAAACACGAAACCGACATGGCGCTCGCCCGCGCCGCGCGACAGGGCATCTTCGCCATCGAAAATCACCGAGCCTTCATCCGGCCAGTCGAGGCCCGCGATGATCCGCAGCAGCGAGGTCTTGCCCGAACCGCTTGGGCCGAGCAGCGCGACCAGCTCGCCGGTCGCCACCTTGAGATCGACATGATCGAGCGCGGCGAAGCTGCCGTACTTCTTTACGATGTTACGGACTTCAATCGTCACTTGCGGGCTGTCCTTCTTCGAGATGGCTTTCGAGGACCGTTTTCACGATCAGCGTGACAAGCGCCAGGAATGCGAGCAGCGACGCGATCGCGAACGAGGCCACAAACTGGTACTCATTATAGAGGATTTCGACGAGCAGCGGCATGGTATTGGTTTCGCCGCGAATATGGCCGGACACCACCGACACCGCGCCGAACTCACCCATGGCGCGGGCGTTACACAGCAGCACGCCGTAAAGAATACCCCATTTGATATTGGGGATGGTCACGCGCAGGAAGGTGCGCAAGCCCGACGCGCCGAGCGAAATCGCCGCCTCCTCTTCCTGCGTGCCCTGCTCCTGCATCAGCGGGATCAGTTCGCGCGCCACGAAGGGAAACGTCACGAAGGTGGTCGCCAGCGCGATGCCCGGCACCGCAAACAGGATCTGCACGCCATGTTGCATCAGCCAGGTTCCGAAAAAACCCTGTGCGCCGAACAGCAACACAAACACCAGACCCGAGATCACCGGACTGACCGAGAAAGGAAGATCGATCAGCGTAATCAGGAACACCTTGCCGCGGAATTCGAACTTGGCGATGGCCCATGCCGCGATCACGCCGAACACGAGATTCAATCCGACCGAAATCGCCGCAACCATCAGCGTCAGCCGGATCGCGGAGAGCGCTTCGGGATCGGACAGCGCCGACAGATAAGCGCTGACGCCCTTTGAGAAGGCTTCGGTGAAAACCACCACCAGCGGCAGCACCACAAAGACCGTCAGGAACAGAACAGCGATCGTAATCAGCGTCCAGCGTACCAAGAATGGCTCGGTGCGGATTTCATGCGCGGACGCAGACTTTGGCCTGTTGATCACCATGGCGGGCGCTCAGACCTGAACCGCGACGCCGCGCGTCTGCGCCCAGCGCTGAATGCGGTTGATGGTGAAAATGATCAGGAACGAGACGATCAGCATGATCACGGCAATCGCGGTTGCATCCGCATAACGGAACTCGGACAGCCGGATCACGATCAGGAGCGGCGCGATTTCCGAGACGTTCGGCAGGTTGCCCGCGATGAAGATCACCGAGCCGTATTCGCCGACGGCGCGGGCGAAGGCGAGCGCAAAGCCGGTGAGGATCGCAGGCGTCAGGCTTGGAAGAATGACGCGGCGGATGATGTCCCAGCGCGATGCGCCGAGCGAAGCGGCCGCCTCCTCCACCTCGATTTCAAGGTCGATCAGCACCGGCTGAACCGTGCGCACCACGAACGGGAATCCGATGAAGATCATCGCAATGAAAATGCCGATCGGCGTAAAGGCAACCTTGATGCCCAACTCCGCGAGCGGCGCGCCGAGCCAGCCCTTCTGCGCGAACAGCGCCGTGAGCGCTACGCCCGCAACAGCAGTAGGCAGAGCAAACGGAATATCGACAATGGCATCGAAAATACGGCGGCCGGGAAATTTGTAGCGCACCAGCACCCAGACGATAATCATGCCCATCACGAGATTAACGAGCGCGGCCAGAAACGCGAGGCCGAAAGAAATCCTCAACGCATTCAGGGTGCGGCGGGCGGTGAGAATATCCCAGAACTGAAGCAGGCTGAGTTCCGAGGTTTTGACGAAGAGGCCCGCAAGCGGAAGCAGGACGATAATCGATAGCCATGTCAGCGTCAGTCCCATGGTGAGACCAAAGCCCGGCAATGCCCGTCGTCGTCCTGTCCCTCCGCTCACGATGCCCCCATCAATCCGCGTTCTGGATCAGTTCTTGTAAATCTGATCGAAAACGCCGCCTTCACCGAAGTGTTCCTTCTGGGCCTTGGTCCAGCCGCCGAACACATCGTCGATCGTGAAAAGATCAACCTTCGCAAAGGAATCCGCATACTTCTCACCGACTGCGGCATCCCGCGGACGATAGAAATTCCGCGCCGCGATTTCCTGGCCTTCCTTGGTGTACCAGTATTTCAGGTAGGCTTCAGCAGCGTTACGCGTGCCCTTCTTGTCGGCGACGGTATCAACCACCGCGATCGGCGGCTCGGCGAGGATCGACAGCGGCGGCGCCACAATCTCGAACTTGTCCTTGCCGAATTCCTTCACCGCGAGGAAGGCTTCGTTCTCCCAGGCCAGCAGCACGTCGCCGACGCCGCGCTCGACGAAAGTGACGGTCGAGCCACGCGCGCCCGTGTCGAGCACCGGCACGTTCTTGTAGATGTCGCCGACGAATTTCTTCGCCTTGTCTTCAGAGCCATACTTCTTCAGGCCATAACCCCACGCCGCCAGATAATTCCAGCGCGCACCACCCGAGGTCTTGGGGTTCGGCGTGATCACCTGCACGCCGCTCTTCACCAGATCGTCCCAGTCCTTGATGCCCTTCGGATTGCCCTTGCGCACCAGGAACACGATGGTCGACGTGTAGGGCGACGAATTCTGCGGCAGGCTCTTCTGCCAGTCCTTCTTCAACAGGCCCTTGTTGGCGATGGCGTCGATGTCATAGGCCAGCGCCAGCGTCACCACATCGGCCTGCAGACCATCGATCACCGAGCGCGCCTGCGAGCCCGAGCCGCCATGCGACTGCTTGATCTCGATGCTCTTACCAGTCTCCTTCTGATAGGCAGCGGAGAAGGCCTTGTTGAAATCCACATAAAGCTCGCGCGTCGGATCATACGACACGTTGAGCAGCGAGACATCCGCGGCGAACGCGGAGGTCGCAAGAAGCAAACTTCCAGCGACAAGAAGACTACGGCCAATCATTTCAATCTCCATTCGATGTGACGCAATCGTCGTCATCAGGAAGGCGTGAAACTCTGGAACTAACGCGGTTCTGTCAACGAAACCGGATTTCATTCTTAGTGCAGTTGCTGGACAAACGTTCCAACAAAACGCGCTTTTCAAGAAGGCAAAATTTTACGAAGTTTTGGTGACGTGAATGCCGCATTCCGTCTTGCCCCTGTCGCGCCAGCGGCCCGCGCGCGCATCCTCACCCGGAAGCGTGCGGCTCGTGCAAGGCATACACCCGATCGAGGTGAATCCTGATGCGACCAAAGGATGCGGCGGCAGGTTCATGGCGGCGTACAATGCTTTCAGCTCATCCTGCGCGACGTTGGCAAGCGGATTGAATTTCAACCGTGCGCCATCGGCTTCGACTACCGGAATCGCCGCGCGATCGCCGCCCTGAAAACGCTTGCGCCCGTTGATCCAGCCATCGAAAGACGATAGCGCACGCGCCAGCGGCTCGACCTTGCGGATGTGGCAGCATTGATCCGGATTGGAGAACCACAGATCGCGATCCTTGTCTTCACGCTCCAGCGCATCGTTCAGCGGGTGAATGGTGCGCACGTCGGTGAGGCCGAGCAGCTTCGTCAGCGTGTCGCGATAGGCCAGCGTTTCCTCGAACAGCCAACCGGTGTCGAGAAACACAACCGGAATTGCCGGATCGACATCGGCAGCAAGTTTCAGCAGAGCGGCAGACTCCGTGCCGAACGACGACACCACCGCAAGCCTGTCACGACCGACGGCCCTGACGGCAGCGGCGATGATTTCGGTCGGCGACGCCTTGGCAAGATTGCGATCAAGCTCCGCAGCTTCCGCCACCAGAAGCGATGACGAAACGTCCGTAGGCGCCTGCGAAAGGAATGACGGCGCAGCGGTGCTCATGAGCGCACCCCTTCCGGCAGATGCATCAGCCGGCGGTGAAACGCCGTGACGCGGCCATCGCCGGTCGGCTGATAGAACACCGAGAAGCGCTTTGCGACGTCGGCGAACACCTGCGCATCCTTCTCCTTCTTTACCTCGAACGCGTCGAAGCCCGCGCGTATCATGAACAGGAACTGGTCGCGCAGCACCTGCCCGGTGGCGCGCAGCTCGCCCTTGAACTTGTGGCGCTCCCGCAAAAGGCGTGCCTGCGAATAGGCGCGGCCGTCGCGAAAGATCGGAAACACCAGCGCGATTGCTGCAAGCCGCTCGAGATACGGCAGCAGCTCATCGATGTCGCGGTTGTTAGGCCAGAGCACGCCGGTCTTTACGTTTTCCTTGCCGTTGCGCGACAACGCCGCTTCCGGATCTTTCAGAAAGCGCTCCGCCGGCAGCAGCACCGCGCCGTCGGCGGGAAGCTCCGCGTCATCAGCGAGATGCACGAATTCGTCGACGACGACGGTGTTGCCCTTAACGAGTGGCATAGACCCGCTCCTTGAAAGGCTCGACACCAAGGCGCTTCACCGCATCGACAAACAGCTCATCGGGGCGCTGGCGCAGTGCCAGATAGGCCTCAACAATGTCCTCGATGACGTCGGCGACCTGATCGAACGGCACTGCAGGCCCGACCAGATGGCCAAGCGTCGCGTTCTCGTCGGCGCGGCCGCCGATGGTGATCTGGTAAAATTCCTCGCCGTTCTTCTCGACGCCGAGAATGCCGATATGGCCGACGTGATGATGGCCGCAGGCATTGATGCAACCGGAGATGTTGATGTGCAGCCGGCCGATCATGTTCGCGGTTTCCGGATTGGCGAACCGGCGCGTGATCTCCTGCGCGATCGGGATCGAGCGCGCATTGGCGAGCGAGCAGTAATCCAGACCCGGACAGGCAATGATATCGGTGACGAGATTGACGTTCGGGGTCGCGAGGCCGATCTTGTCGAGCGCACGCCGCAGCGCGGGCAGATCGCGCTTGGCGACATGCGGCAGAGCAAGGTTCTGCTCGTGGCCGACGCGGATTTCACTGAACGAATACTTGTCCGCGAGATCGGCGATCTCGTCCATCTGCTCGGCGGTGGCGTCTCCCGGAGGGCCGCCGATCGGCTTCAGCGACAGCGTGACAATGCCGTAACCGGGCTGCTTGTGCTCGGCGACCGAGTTCTTGTACCAGGC
The DNA here is from genome assembly GCA_964594185.1 of uncultured Afipia sp. GTDB lineage: Bacteria > Pseudomonadota > Alphaproteobacteria > Rhizobiales > Xanthobacteraceae > Afipia. Next base: position 13,048 of record CAZQMD010000094.1, read on the forward strand.
CGCGAAGTTCGGATTCTGCAGCGCCTTGGTCAGTTCAGGCGGCGTGTCGGACAGCTTCTCATATTTCGGATAGAAGAACCGCGAGCGGATGTCTTCGATCTCGGCATCCTCCAGCGCCAGCGCGCCATCGCGCATCTGCGCCCACTCCTCCTCGACCTCTTGCTTGAATTTCTCGACGCCAAGCTCGTGGACCAGGATCTTGATGCGCGCCTTGTAGATGTTGTCACGGCGGCCATACTGATTGTAAACGCGCAGGATCGCCTCGACATAGCTCAGGATGTCGCGGTGGCTGACGAATTCATTGATGGTCTTGCCAATGAACGGCGTGCGGCCAAGACCGCCGCCGACCAGAACTTCGAAACCGGTCTCACCCGCTGCATTCTTGTGAATGCGCAGACCGATATCATGGACCTTGATGGCCGCGCGGTCGTGATCCGCCGCCGTGATCGCAAACTTGAATTTGCGCGGCAGAAACGAGAATTCCGGATGCAGCGTGGAATACTGGCGCAGAATCTCCGCCCAGATGCGTGGGTCCTCGACTTCGCCCGGCACCACGCCAGCCCACTGATCGGAGGTCACGTTGCGGATGCAGTTGCCCGAAGTCTGCATGCCGTGAATGCCGACCTTGGCGAGATGCGCCAGCGCGTCCGGAATCTCCGCAAGCTTGATCCAGTTGTACTGGATGTTCTGCCGGGTGGTGAAATGGCCATACCCGCGATCGTACTTGCGCGCGACATGCGCCAGCGCGCGCAACTGCTTCGATGACAGCGTGCCATAGGGGATCGCGATCCGCAGCATGTAGGCATGCAGCTGCAGATAAACGCCGTTCATCAGCCGCAGTGACTTGAATTCGTCCTCGGTCAGTTCACCGGAGAGCCGGCGCGCGACCTGATCGCGAAACTCCGAAACACGTTCGTTGACGATGGTCCGGTCGAGTTCGTCGTAAGCGTACATAACACTTGCCTTGAAGCTGTCGCGGCTCAGGCCGAGACGAGAAGATCGATGGTCACGCCCTGCTGGCGGATTTTCTCGCGCAGATTGCCGGGCTGGATCCCGTCCTCGCCGATTTCCACCGGCGCGATGTAGGCGCCCACCGAGCCGACATCGTCGGCGACGGATTCGGCAAGCAATGCGCGGGCATCGTCGGCGGTGCGCACGATTGCCGCGTCGTCGAGCTTCACCGACCAGTCGTGAGACGAGGTGCGATAGATCACCGCGCCATCGCGCGTGCGGTTAGCCGTGACGATGGAGGGACCGGTGATCTTGATTTTCTGTTGCAGAGGTGAGGTCATTCGGCAGCCATTAACAGGTCAGAGATGAGGTCATCGGGGGTTTGAACTTGTCCGTTCCGCCATGGCGCGGAGCGGGAAACGACGTCGCCAATAATCAGGATCGCGGGACCGGCTTTCACCTGATCGGCCAGCGAGGGCAGATCGCGCAGCGTGCCGACCACGGCCTGGGAATCGGTGCGCGTGACGCGCGCGAACACACCGACCGGCGTATCGGGCGAACGTCCCGCAGCGAGCAGGCCCTCGCGAATGGTCGGCGCCGCCGTCATGCCCATGTAGACCACGACGGTCATCTTGGTGTCGGTCAGCGCGGACCAATCGACATTGCCGGCATCTTCCACCTTGTGCGCAGTGAGGAAGGTGATGCGCAGCGCTTCCTGACGATAGGTCAGCGGCACTTCGAATTGTGCGGCCGCGCCGAGCCCCGCAGTGATGCCGGGGATCACCGCGTAAGCAATGCCCGCCGCGCGCAGCGCCGCGATCTCTTCGCCGCCGCGCCCGAAGATAAACGGATCGCCGCCTTTCAGCCGCACGGCGCGCTTGCCGGACTGAGCCGCCTCGATCAGGAGGCGATGAATCTTGTCCTGGCCGATGCCGGGCTTGCCGACGCGGCGCCCCACCGGCACGCGCGCAGCGTCGCGGCGTGCGCGGTCGAGAATTTCCGGCGACACCAGATCGTCGTAGAACACCACGTCGGCATCTTGCAGCGCGCGCAGCGCCTTGACTGTCAAAAGATCCGGATCGCCCGGTCCCGCGCCCACCAGCGTAACAATGCCGTCGCCGCCGCTCGCAGCAAATGCAACGGGATCGTGAATCGATGTCAGCTTGCGGTTGGCATCGCTCACGCGCCCGGCAAGTACGTCCGCACCAATCGGACCGTCGATCACGCGCTCCCAGAACAGCCGCCGCATCGCCACATCGGGAAGCCGCGCCTTGATCGCATCGCGCCAGCGCCCGGCGAAGGAAGCAAGATCGCCGATCCGTGCGGGCAGCAGCGTCTCGATACGCTCGCGCACGCGCCGCGCAACCACAGGCGACGCACCACCGGTGCCGACGGCGACAACGACATCGCCGCGATCGACAATCGCCGGGAAGATAAAGGTCGAATGCGCGACCTCGTCCATCACATTGACAGGAATGCCAAGCGAACGGGCGCGCGCCGCCACCGCGTGGCCGGTCTCGCCTGCGCCCGCGCAAAGAATGGCAATGACATTGGAAAGGTCCGCAGTGAGCGGATCGCCGTCGGCGCGTTCGACGCGCGCGGCCGACGCCGCATCCAGCCGCGACACATCATGATGGCCGTCAGTGGCGAACCAGCGCACGCGCGCATCCGCCGCAAGCAGCAGGCGCAATTTGGCCTGCGCAAGCTCGCCCTGCCCGACCAGAACAACTGGTCCAGCTTGCAGATCGAGGAATACTGGCAGAAACCGCATGCGAAACTCCGCTTCCCCATTTACGGGGTTGACTGAAATTATTTTCTATTTATGTATCTTGCAAGCGGCTTAAAGAGAAAATTATTTCTTCTACGCTGCGCCGCAAACTTAGAAATTCGTACCACGAACCGCGCGCAAAAGAGATGCATCTTCTCGTGTCACATCTGGATGGCGAACTGCCCCGCCCGAGTGCCGCTGCATCCCGCGCTCAAAACGGCCTGCGGGCATGGCCCGCGCCGGGGACGGAGTGATCCCATGACGACCCCTTTGGCGGCTTCTTCCGCACCGAAATCCGCCCTCGCCCCCCGCGCCCCTGCGCCCTCGATGGATCATCTCGACGAGCTTGAAGCGCAGAGCATCTACATTTTCCGCGAGGCCTTCGCGCGGCTGAAGAAACTGGCGCTGCTGTGGTCGCTCGGCAAAGACTCCAATGTGATGATCTGGCTGGCGCGCAAGGCGTTCTTCGGCCGCGTGCCGTTCCCGGCAC
>CAZQMD010000095.1:0-16240 GCA_964594185.1 uncultured Afipia sp.
GCGGCCGGTCGCCTCCCGCCGCCCCAGCGTTCCCCCGGCGCTGACGGGTTTTCCGGTCACGATTTCAGTGACGGTACGCCCCTGATACATTGAGTATGTATCCATGAACCACGCCATCACCTGCTCGTTGGTGCCCATATCGGGCGCCATCACATCAACATGCGGCCCGACAAAGGGTATCATTTCCTGCATGTAACGGCGCGACAGCGATTCAAGTTCATGCGCAGAGAGACTTGAAGGATCGACACCTATACCGCCCTTGGCGCCGCCGTAAGGCAATCCGACAAGGGCACACTTCCAGCTCATCCAGATTGCGAGAGCCGCGACCTCTCCGAGATCGACGCTCGCGGCGAAACGCGTGCCGCCCTTGGTGGGACCGAGCGTCAAATGATGCTGAACGCGGTAACCCTCAAAGACCGCTGTCGATCCATCGTCCCTATGAATGGGACATGACACAACAACCGCGCGCTTCGGCAGCAGGAGCCTGTCTCGCTCATCGGCGGGTATGGTGAGATAGTCGGCAATGACGCCGAACTGTTTCGCCGCCATATCGAAGACCGGACCACTATAAACTGTCATCAAGTCCTCAGCTCAATTAACGACGAAGCAGTCGCGATTGGTGGAACAGGAATCAGCACATCGATGCAGCCTTATGACACGAAAAGACTTCCGAGGCTCCCCTTGAAGAAAATCGACTCACCAACGCAGACAGCCTGAGAGACGGCAGCACTTCCGCGCCACCGCCGCCAGGTTAAGAAATCAAGCAACTATGATTTTTCTATGTGCAGCGGCGAACGCGCACACCATTGACCCAAACAGTTCGGCAAACGACCGCGGGACGCCGCACCACCGCCGCTCCCCGAGGCCCAACACAGCCGGCGCGATAAACACCACGCGCACATACGACGGCATTTGCTTCAGTCGTCTCGACGACCATTGTTGTAGAAAAAGCCATAAACGCGGCGGCTATAAGCAGGATTGAGCGCATGATGACCTCCCGTATTGCTTGGTTTATCTCGGCGCAATTCTCATCGGCAAACGAGCCGACTACTTCTTCTCAGCAGCGGTCAAAACTTTCTTGCAGCTCGGCGTGAGCTTGTCGCTTGACTTGGACAGGCAGGCAATAATCCGTCCGCCGCCAGGCTCGACGCCCTTACAGAACTTCTCGTAGTCGCCAATGCAGGCGCTGCGCTGCTCTGACGTCAACTCCTGTGCATACGCGAATCCCGAAAAGGAAAGCAAAACGGCTATCAGGATGGTCGCTCGCATTTCATACTCCTTTCATTGCTTGGTTGACTGGATGAAGGATCCCCTTCCAGTGAGTGGCCACGCGCCAAATATCTGGAGTTCTTGCTCCCGTCCGGCGAAATCGTTGCACCGTGATCCGGTAATTCATAGCGTACGGTTCAGATCAAAGATTTCAGAAGTTTCCATTCTCGCAGAGGCGCATCATGCAGGACATCAGAAGCAAGTGGCGGACGTTCTACAGCGATCATATCGAGCAGGTTTCAAAAGAGATATTCAGCCATCTCGAGAAAATGATCGTCGCAACATTGATCATATCCGCGGGCGCTCATGTCTCGAGCACAGACCCTGCGATACTCTTGTTCGGCTACCTGCGTCACAGCTTTGTTGGCCGCGGAGTCGAGTTATTCGGAATCGCCCTTCTTGCCCTGAATTTTCTGGATGGCCTCTATAAGCTCACCAAGGTCGGCTGGCATGTCGTCTATCAGGTCCTTATGGCCGCCTGTTATTTCGCTCTAAGTGTCCGCCTGATCCAGTTGATCCTTGCGTTTCGCGGTGAATAGCGAACCCACACTTTAACAGACCGACCAGCTCAACGCGCCGCTATTGCGCGGCGAATTGCGCAAGAACATCTTTACATGCGGGCGAAAGGGATGCCGCCCGTACAGCCAGGCATTGCACGATGCGTCCGCCGCCGGGCGCAACGCCACCGCATAGCGCGCGCACGTCACCGCCGCAGGCGGATCTCAATACGAATAATTCCTCGCGAGGGCGCATTGGCCGCAACACCAGGGGAGCTGCGGGCGGATCAGCCGCGGGACTGGCCGCTGCTGCGGCAGCCGGCGCACCTGCGGCAGGCGCAGCACCCCCACCCACTGCGCTCACTGCCTTCTGACAGCTCGGCGACAGCTTCGGCATGCTCTTTTGCAAACATTGCAGTGAGGCAGCGCCACCAGGCGGCACGCTTGCACAATTCTTCTCGTAGTCAGACCGGCAGGCGCTGCGGATCGCTGCGGTCTGCGCATCGGTCGGCTTCTGAGCTGGCGCGGCCGCTTTAGTCGCCGCCGGTGCAGCAGCCTTTGCTGGGGCGGGAGCTGCCGGTGCAGAGTCCGCCTTGGCCGGAGCCGCCGCAGGCTCAATCGCATTCACAGCCTCTTTGCATGCCCCTGAAAGCTTCGACATGTTCTTCTGCAAGCACTGCAGGGAAGCGGCACCTCCGGGAGGCACACTTGCACAATTCGCTTCATAGTCGGAGCGGCACGCAGAACGGATAGCGCTGCGTTGTTCGTCGGTCGGTTGTTGCGCAACAGCGAAAATTGCATTTCCTAAAACAACCGTCGCCACCAGGGTCCAAAGCGCTACACCACGTTTCAACGCGCTCATTGGAAAATCCTTTATTGCGTGTTGCGTTGTTTTTCGTTGCTGAACTGGCCGTTCCAACTAAAATGAAACTGTAAAATTTATGGATTAATCTTCGGCAGACATCATTTTCGGTTTTGAGTTTCACCGCAAGCAGATTGTTGATATTTGTAGATGGCGATGGCTTTTTTCGCTTCCGCTGAATTGATGAGACGAGGCATCTGAATGAAGCCTGCGCGTCCCACTTTCCAAGTCGCACATGTCGCTGCTCTTGGTTGCAGAGCACACAAAGCCTCACATGCCATATTGGCCATATTTGCGCTGTTCACGCTAACTGCCTGCGAACAAAATAGTTTTGTTCCTCCCCCTCCGGCCAAGATCGACGTGGGCCTGCCTGTGCAGCGCACCGTCACGCGGTATTTGACCGCCACCGGAAATACGACGGCAGTCAACACCGTTGATCTTGTGGCCCGCGTGCAAGGATTTCTTCAGGCGATCTCCTACACCGATGGCGCTTTCGTAAAGCAAGGCGCACCTTTGTTCACAATCGAGCCTGACACTTACAAATTGAAACTTGAGCAAGCACAGGCCGCCGAGGCCGGTGCGCAGGCCTCGCTGAGACAGGCTGAAGCCGACTTCAAGCGCCAGTCGGATCTGGTGACGCGGCAGGTCGTGTCGCAGGCGACCCTCGATCAATCCACATCCGCGCGGGACAATGCACAAGCCAATCTGCAGCAGGCTCAGGTCAATACCAAAATCGCTGCGCTGAACTACAGCTACACCAACGTCGTTGCGCCATTCGACGGGGCTGTCAGCGCGCGCCTCGTTTCAATCGGCGAACTCGTCGGTACATCTTCGCCGACCCAGCTCGCGACGATCGTTCAGCTCGATCCGATCTATGTAAATTTCAGCGTCAATGAGCAGGATGTTCTGCGGATACGCGCGGCAGCTCTGGAAAAGGGTCTCACCTCGAAAGATCTCAAGGAAACTCCGGTCGAGATCGGCCTCCAGACCGAAGACGGCTTTCCGCATCGGGGAAAGCTCGACTACGCCGCTCCGACGATCAACCAATCCACCGGAACGCTTGCGGTCCGCGGTATACTGTCGAATGCCGATCGCATCCTGTTGCCCGGATATTTCGTGCGCGTGCGTGTTCCTCTTGAAGAGCAGAAGAATACTCTGCTTGTTCCAGATGTCGCGCTGGGCAGCGATCAAGGCGGCCGATATGTCCTTGTGGTCAACAGTGAGAACATTGTCGAACAGCGCAAGGTACAGACAGGTCCGCTCGACGGCGATTTACGCGTGATCGAAAGCGGCATCAAGCCGGACGACCGCGTCGTTATCGCGGGTCTATTACGCGCAATTCCCGGCCAGAAAGTCGATCCGCAACTGCAGAAAATCGGGCAACCTCGCGCATCCGGCAAATAGGACAAGGCCATGATCTCGAAATTTTTCATCGAGCGGCCGGTTCTGTCGAACGTCATTGCGATCCTGATGATCTTGCTCGGCGGCGTTGCATTGTTCAGCCTTGCCGTCGCACAGTATCCCGACGTGGTCCCGCCAACGGTTCAGGTCACGACCCGCTATCCGGGCGCGAGCGCCAAGACCGTCATCGATACCGTCGCGCTGCCTATCGAGCAGCAGGTGAATGGCGTCGAGGACATGCTCTACATGCAGTCGTACAGCGCCGCTGACGGCAGCTATACCCTGACCGTGACATTCAAGATCGGCACGGATCTCAATTTCGCTCAGGTACTGGTGCAAAACAGGGTTTCTAGCGCACTGTCTTCCCTGCCCCAGTCGGTCCAGACCCAGGGCGTCACCGTTCAGAAAAGGTCGACGGCAATCTTGCTCTTTGTGACGTTGACGTCACCGAATTCGACCTATGACAGCCTTTATCTGAGCAACTACGCGACGATCAATCTCAGGGATGAATTATCGCGGCTTTCCGGCGTGGGCAACGTGACGGTGTTCGGCGCTGGCCAGTATTCGATGCGGGTCTGGCTCGATCCGAACAAGCTGCAGGCTTTGTCGCTGATGCCACAGGATGTCATTCAGGCAATCCAGCAGCAGAGCCAGCAAGTCACGGCAGGTCAGGTCGGAATGCCTCCGACACCCGCTGGACAGGCATTTCAGTATACTCTCAATATCAACGGTCGGCTCACCGACACCGCCGAATTCAACAATGTGATCGTCAAGACCGGAAGCAATGGCGATGTCACCCGCGTTCGCGACGTCGGGCGCGTCGAACTTGGCGCGCAAACCTACAGTCAGACATTCTCACTGGACAACAAGCCTGCCACTGGCATCGGTGTCTTTCAGTCGCCCGGCGCCAATGCACTCGAGGTCGAGCAGGCCGTCAAGACGAAGATGGGCGAGCTGGCCCGCGGATTTCCGCAGGACATAAAGTTCGATATTCCGTTCGATACCACGAAGTTCGTCTCCGCTTCGATTCATGAAGTTTACAAGACGCTGATCGAGGCCGGTTTTCTCGTTCTTGTGGTCATTCTCGTCTTTCTGCAGGACTGGCGCGCGATGCTGGTCCCGGCGACGACCGTGCCGGTTACGATCATCGGTGCATTTGCGGCGATGGCTGCGCTTGGATTCACCATCAACCTGTCGACCCTGTTTGCAATCGTGCTGGCGATTGGCATCGTAGTGGACGATGCCATCGTCGTGGTCGAGGGCGCTGCGCACAATATCGAACAGGGTATGTCCGGCCACGATGCCGCGATCAAGGCGATGGATCAGCTATTCGGGCCGATCATCGGAATAACTCTGGTCCTGGTGTCGGTGTTCCTGCCGGCGGCATTTCTCCCCGGAATGACCGGCCGAATCTATGCGCAGTTTGCGCTTGTGATTGCCGCAACGGCCCTGATCAGCGCCATCAACGCGGCAACCCTGAAGCCGACGCAATGCGCACTCTGGCTGCGACGCCCCGTTCCGCTTGAGCAACGCAACTGGTTCTATCGCGGATTCAATGCGATTTATGAACGGCTTGAAAAGCGCTACGCGGCCTTGATTTCTCGCATGGTTGCACACAGCGGTGCTTCGGTCATCGTGGCGCTCATCCTGATCGGCATCGGCGGCTATGGCCTCTCCCGCGTTCCAACGGGCTTCATTCCGATCGAGGACCAGGGCTATCTGCTTGCCGCTGTCCAGTTACCGGATGGCGCATCACTTGACCGGACCCAGCGCGTTCTTCATCAGGTCACCGAATTGTCCAACAGCACGCCGGGCGTCGCGCAGGTTCTCAGTATCGCAGGCATATCGGCGCTCGATAACAGTTCAAGCCTCGCCAGCTCAGGTGTCTCGTATCTCATACTGAAGGATTGGGACAAGCGAGGTCCGGGAGAGGATTTACGTTCGCTTGTGGTTGGGCTGAATAAAAAGCTCGAAGCCATTCCGGAGGCACGGATTCTGGTGATTCCGCCGCCACCCATTCAAGGCATTGGCAATGCAGCGGGCTTTTCCATGCAGATCGAACTGCGTGACGGAAACTCCGATTACGCGAAACTGCAGGCCGTCACTCAAGCCGTAGTCGCAAATGCGGAAACTCAAAGCGCTCTGCAGCGCGTGAGTTCTCCATTCCGCTCGATGGTGCCGCAGTTCGATATCGAGGTCGATCGGATCAAGACCCAAACACTACACGTCACCACAGATCAAGTGTTCTCGACACTGTCGTCGTATCTCGGCTCGTCCTACGTCAACCAGTTCAATAAATTCGGACGAACTTTTCAGGTTTATGCACAAGCCGACTCACAATTCCGCCTGACGACGAGAGATATCGAAAATCTGACGGTCCGCAACCAACAGGGAGCCATGATCCCGCTTGGCACAATCGCAACCATTACGCCAACAGTCGGCCCTTCATTGATCAGCTTGTACAACCTCTACCCATCCGCAACCGTCATCGGATTGCCGTCTCAGGGATACAGTTCCGGTCAGTCCATGGCGCTGATGGAAAACATTGCCGACAAAACCCTGCCGCCAGGCACAGGATACGATTGGACGGCGATGTCGTATCAAGAAAAGGTTGTCGGAAGCCAAATCTACTACGTTTTCGGCCTTGCGCTGCTGCTCGTCTACCTGGTGCTGGCGGGACAGTATGAAAGCTGGTACGCGCCCATCGCCGTTATCTTGGCCGTACCGCTATCGTTGCTCGGCCCCATGGCCGTTCTGACCGGATTGCGGATCGAGAATAATCTTTACACCCAGATCGGACTGATCCTGCTGATCGCCCTGTCAGCAAAAAACGCCATTCTGATTGTTGAAGTCGCACTCGAACTGCATGTGCGAGACCGTAAGCCGCTGCTGGAATCCGCGATCGAAGCGGCAAGAGCTCGTTTCCGGCCAATCCTGATGACGTCATTCGCCTTCATTCTCGGCGTAGCGCCGCTTGTCTTTGCCACCGGTGCCGGCGCCAGCGCACGCAAGTCGATCGGCATTACGGTGTTTAGCGGAATGATCGCTTCAACCTGTCTGGCAGTGCTTTTTGTTCCGACATTCTTTGTCATCGTCCAGCGGTTCGAAAACTGGCTCCAGGACCGAAAAGAGAATAAAGCCGGATCGCAGGCGATCGCTCAGACAGAGCCATAGAATCTTGCGCCGGACTATCTTTCTCTCACCCTGTAGCCGATGCCCGGCTCCGTCAAAACGACGCGCGGGTCATCCGGCTTCTCTTCGATTTTTTGCCGTAGCTGACCGATATAGACCCGCAGGTACTGGGTGTCTTCCGTATGCGCAGGCCCCCAGACCGCGGTGAGAATCTGCCGGTGCGTGACCACGCGGCCCGCGTGCCTGGCCAAAAACGAGAGCAACTCGAATTCTTTCGGGGTCAACTTGAGTTCCTCCCCGCCACGCGTGACGCGATGACGGACGGAGTCTACCTCCAGATCGCCCACGCGAAGAACAGGTGTTTCCGCCTTGCGCTGCAAGCGATGGCGAAGCGCAGCCCGCATTCGCGCCATCAGTTCACCCACGTTGAACGGCTTGTTCACATAGTCATCGGCACCGAGATCGAGTGAATCGATCTTTTCTGCCTCGCGCTCGCGCGCGGACAAAACAATGATCGGCACGTCCGACCATTCCCGGACTCGCCGGATCACGTCCTTCCCGTCTCCGTCGGCAAGACCCAGATCGAGCAAAACGATATCGGGTGTTTCAGCCGCAATCCGTTTGACAGCCTCAGCCACTGTGCCGGCGCTTGTCATCTCGTAGCTGTTGGCTTCCAGCGCCGGCTTGAGAAAACGCAGGATCGCCGCCTCATCGTCCACGACTAAAACGCGGGTTTTGGCATTCATGCCGCCAATTCCTTTCGCGGGAAAGTCATGATGAAGCGGGCGCCATGGCCATCTGAAACTGGGCTCTCAACCTCGATTGTGCCGTCGTGAGCTTCCATAATGCCCTTGGCAATCGCAAGCCCAAGTCCGGTCCCCTGTCCTCCATCGCTGATCTTGTTCAAGGCCGCCCCCTTTACAAAGCGATCAAAGATACGCGGAAGAATATCCGGATCAATACCCGGGCCGTCATCGGTGACACGAAGACGGATTTCAGAATCCTTTGGTACGGCATCAATCAAGATGTGCGCCTGTTGCGATGTGTGCAGCACTGCATTCGCAATGATATTGCCAATCGCCTGCTCAATCAGGATCGCATCGGCACGTACCATCGGCAAATCGGCCGGCAGATCGATCGTAAACGATTGTGTCGCGCCGCGACGGCGCGCAGCGTGTACGACTCGCGCGACGATTTCGCGCAAATCGATCCAATCGCTTCGCAATTCGAGTGCGCCGGCATCGATACGTGTAATTGCGAGAAGATTCCGCACCATTTCGTCGAGGCCTTCGGTCTCCTCCTTGATCTGTCCCAGCAGGTCCTTCTTGGATGCGGCATCTAGTTTGTCGCCGTAATCGAGAAGACTGGTCGCGGACCCGAGGATCGACGACAAAGGCGTACGGAAATCATGAGAAATCGATGCCAGCAGCGTATTGCGGACACGCTCAGCCTCGGCTGCTGTCTTTGCATCCACCATCTCGCCCGCAAGCGATGCCCGCTCCAATGCGGCTGCCGCCTGCTCGCACAACGTATCGAGCAGGGCTCTCTCCTCAGAATCGAGCGGTGGCGCGTCCTTCGCCGTGGCAACGCCGATGGTTCCCAGCACCTTGTGGCCGATCTTTAATGGAGTGAAAAGCCAGGGAATAATCGGCAGCGTTCCGGTGTTCGTGCCCGCCGGTTCTCCATGATTGTAAGCCCAGCGCGCGGCCGTCATTGCCGCAGCATCGAGATCATCCTCGGGCGGCCACGCAGCCGTCAGAACAACATCATCCTCTTTCGCCAGCAGCACAACGACCGGCCGTCTCAGGCTAATATGGATTTCGCTGGCGGCTCCTTCCGCCACATCGCCCGGACTAGCCAGGCCGGACAATCGCCGCGTGAACTCATACAATCGTCGTGTCGCCCGCACCCGGTCTGCCGAAACACGCGCCTGCTCGCGAACACGTGCTGCCATGGCCGCGCTAGTGATCGCCACGACCAGGAAGATGAGAAGCGCCAGCAGCTCATAGGGCTCGGCGACGGTCAGCGTATGAACCGGGGAAATAAAGAAAAAATTGTAAGCCACGAATGACAGCAACGACGCATAAATGGCTGGCGAAATACCGAAATTCATCGCGCTGAACAGCACAGCCAGAAGAAACACGATCGACAGATTGGGAATCGGTGTCAGCCTCGTAAGCACTTCACCGGCTAGAACCGCACCACCAACCGCCGCAGTCGCATATATGAAATGCTGCCAGTTCAGCTTGAGAGAAAGCCAGCGCCATGCGGACGGCGCCGGTTGCGCCGCGACATCGGCTTCCCGCGTCACCAGGTGAATGGCAATATCCTGGGTTCGCCGCACCAGCTCGTGCGGAAGCGATCGGCGCAACAACTCGCTGATAAAGCCACCGGGCGCGCGGCCCACGACAATCTGGGTTACATTCTCGAACTTCGCAAAGCGAAGAAGTTCGGCCGGCAAATCGGCACCAGTTAGCGTCTGGGTCTCCGCGCCAAGACTCTCTGCCAACTTCATGATGTCGTCCAGACGTCGGCGTGCGGCACCATCCACGTAAGCGCCCGGCCGCTCCACCGTGACAGTCATCCATGGCGCATCCATCAAGTCTGCGAGACGTTTCGCTGCGCGCACCACACTCGGCGATATCTGGTCGGGTCCAACACAGGCCAAAATGCGTTCGCCAGCAGCCCATGGTCCTTCAATTGCTTGCGCCTGCATACTCTCGACGAGAGTCGCATCGACGCGTTCAGCGGCGCGGCGCAACGCAAGTTCGCGAAGCGCTGTCAGATTTTGCGGCTTGAAGAAATTGTCCACCGCACGTGCGGCGGTGTCCTGAACGTAGACCTTGCCTTCCGCCAGACGTCTTAACAGTTCGTCCGGCGGGAAGTCGACGAGTACGACTTCGTCGGCGTTATCGAACACCTTGTCCGGCACCGTTTCACGGACACGAATTTTACTGATCTTCTGAACGACGTCGTTGAGACTTTCGAGATGCTGGATATTCAACGTTGTCCAGACATTGATTCCGGCACGGAGCAGTTCGTCGATATCCTGCCAACGCTTGGGATGGCGGCTGCCGGGCACGTTGGTGTGCGCATACTCATCGACCAGCAGGATCTCCGGCCTGCGGCCAAGGGCAGCGTCGAGATCGAACTCCCGCATGACCTGATTTCGATAGACGATGGGCTTGCGAGGCAAGACCTCAAAGCCCTCCACAAGCTGCTCGGTTTCCCGCCGGCCGTGTGTCTCAATCAAGCCCGCGGCGATATCTCTCCCGCCTGCCCTCTCGCTTCTGGCAGCCGTTAGCATCGCATATGTCTTGCCAACACCGGGCGCGGCGCCGAGAAAGATCTTCAGCCGCCCTCGTCCCTCCTTGCCGGCGAGGGCGAGCAAAGCATCAGGTGACGCTCGTTTCGTCTCCTCGTGCGACATCCGGCTCCTTGGCGCTTTCCGCTCAGGACCCGACCTTGTCCATCGCGAGATTCAACTGCAGCACATTTATGCGAGGTTCTCCCAGAAAGCCAAGGGTGGGTGTCGCGATCAAATTCTCGACAACTGAACGAACCCGCGCCTCGGGCAAGTTTCTGGCCTTTGCCACTCTCGGCACCTGAAACAAAGCGGCCTCCGGTGAGATATCCGGGTCAAGACCGCTTCCCGACGTGGTCACGAGATCGACGGGGACCCGCTTGGAAGGATTCTCTTTCTTCAGGGCATCTACGCTTTCCTTGAGACGGTCGGCGAGTGCCTTATTGGTCGGGCCGAGGTTTGCCCCCATCGAGTTCACCGCATTGTACGGAGCCGGGACGGACTTGGAGGAATCCTGCGGGTCCGGTGATGTGGTCGCGGACGGACGTCCATGAAAGTACTTGTCTTCCGAGAACTGCTGGCCGATCAACGACGAGCCGATCACCTTGCCGCTTTGCTCGATCAGGCTACCCTGAGCCTGATAGGGAAACAGAACCTGTGCGGCACCCGTCATCGCCAGCGGGTAAATCAGCCCGGTGATGGCGACAAGGCCAACCAGAAAAACAATCGCGGGACGAATTTCTCTCAACATGGTCGTGACCTCTCAAGCCAGATGCAAGGCAGTGATCGCAAGATCAATCGCCTTGATCCCAATAAACGGCAGGATGACGCCGCCCAGTGCATAGATCAGCAGATTGCGCCGGAGCAACGCGGCAGCACCGACTGGACGATACTTGACGCCTTTCAAGGCCAGCGGGATCAGCGCAATAATGATGAGTGCGTTGAAGATGATCGCCGAGAGAATGGCGCTCTGCGGTGTCGACAGTTGCATCACATTCAACACGCCAAGCTGCGGATAGAACGCGACGAAGATCGCCGGAATGATCGCGAAGTACTTTGCAACGTCATTGGCGATGGAGAAAGTTGTCAACGCACCGCGCGTCATCAGGAGTTGCTTTCCGATCTCCACCACCTCGATCAGCTTGGTCGGATCGGAATCGAGATCAACCATGTTTCCTGCTTCGCGCGCGGCCTGGGTGCCGCTCTGCATCGCAACGCCAACATCCGCCTGGGCCAGGGCCGGCGCGTCGGTGGTGCCACCCCCGCACCTGGCCATCAGGCGGCCGTGGGCGTGATCTCCACCAATATAGCGCAACTTGTCTTCCGGAGTTGCTTCGGCGATGAAGTCGTCGACACCTGCTTCCGATGCAATGGATGCCGCCGTGACCGGGTTATCGCCCGTGATCATCACGGTCTTGATTCCCATGCGGCGCAACGCTGCGAAACGATCCTTGACGTCAGGCTTCACCACGTCTTTGAGATGGATCACGCCAAGAATACGGCCGCCATCCGCCAGACCGAGTGGTGTTCCGCCTGAACGCGCGATCCGGTCAACCGCGGCGCGGAATGCTGGTGGCTCGGCAACATCCCCGCCCGCCTGCTCCCGCACGAACTTCAGGATCGAATCGATCGCGCCCTTGCGCAGTTTGCGCCCCGCGATATCGACACCGGACAAGCGAGTGACGGCCGAAAATGGAATGAATGCCGAACCTTTGGATTCGTCATCGCGCTGAACGCCGTACTTTTCCGCCGCCATCGTGATGATCGAGCGGCCTTCCGCCGTCTCATCAGCCTCGCTCGCAAGCAACGCGGCTTCGGCAGCCTCGCGTTCGGTGACACCGGGAACGACAACGATCTCAGTGGCAAACCGGTTACCGAAGGTGATGGTCCCCGTCTTGTCCAGCAGCAGCGTGTCAACGTCGCCCGCCGCTTCGACGGCACGTCCTGACATCGCCAGAACGTTGAAACGTACAAGACGATCCATTCCGGCGATGCCAATCGCGGACAAAAGTGCACCGATCGTGGTCGGGATCAGGGTGACAAACAGCGCGACCAGGACCACGACCGAGATCGTGCCGCCGGCATAGACGACATAGCTCGGGATGGTAGCTGTTGCGAACACGAAGATAATGGTCAAACCCACCAGCAGAATGTTCAGCGCGATTTCGTTTGGTGTTTTCTGCCGTTCGGCGCCCTCCACCAACTTGATCATGCGATCGAGGAACGACGATCCCGGCGACGAGGTGATGCGAACCACGATCCGGTCTGAAATCACGGTTGTACCGCCCGTCACCGCCGAACGGTCGCCGCCGGACTCCCGGATCACCGGCGCAGATTCACCGGTCACCGCGGCCTCGTTGACAGAGGCGATGCCATCGATGACCTCCCCATCACCCGGGATAATGTCCCCCGCTTCGCAGACGACAAGATCGCCTGCCTCAAGCTGATCAGCGGATACACCCTCATAAAGCTCGTCGTTGTCAGCTGACAAAAGCCGCTTCGCGCGTGTTTCGGTGCGGGTTTGCCGCAGCGTGTCGGCCTGCGCCTTCCCGCGCCCCTCGGCAACGGCCTCGGCGAAATTGGCGAACAACACCGTGAACCACAGCCAGATCGTGATCTGCAGTTCGAACGCGATGTCCGCCTGACCAATGACAATGTCACGGATCAGCAGCGCGGTCGTCAGCAGTGTCACGATCTCCAGCACGAACATCACCGGATTCTTGGCGAGCGTGCGGGGATTCAGCTTTACGAATGCCTGGCCGATGGCCGGTATAACAATAGCTGGGTCCAGCAATGTGGTTGCCGATACGCGTTTGCGCAATTTTGCGGTTTCCATGGATACCACTCCGAAGAGATTTAGAACGAGCCGCCAGCAAGCATCGCGAGATGCTCGGCGATGGGGCCAAGAGCCAGTGCCGGGAAGAATGTGAGTCCGCCGACGATCAGGATGACGCCAACCAGCAAGCCGACAAACAGCCCGCCGGTGGTCGGGAAAGTCCCGTTTGAGGCAGCCACGGTTTTCTTTGCGGCAAGCGATCCCGCAATGGCCATGGCTGGGACGATCATCCAGAAGCGGCCAATGAACATCGCAACCGCGCCGGCCAGATTGTAGAACGGCGTGTTGCCAGTCAGCCCCCCGAAAGCAGAGCCGTTGTTGGCAGCCTGCGAGGTGAACGCGTAGAGCACCTCGCTGAAGCCATGCGGGCCCGCATTGCCCATCGATGCCACCGCGGGCTCATAGACCACGGCGATCGCCGTTCAGCCCAGCATCATCAGTGGCAGGATAAGTAGGGCGAGCATGGCCATCTTGACCTCGCGCGCCTCGATCTTCTTGCCGACATATTCGGGTGTCCGGCCGACCATCAGACCCGCGACAAAGACCGTGACGATCACGAACAACAGCATGCCATAAAGACCGGCGCCGACGCCGCCAACGACGATCTCGCCGAGTTCCATGTTGATCAGCGGAATCATGCCACCGAGTGCCGTGAACGAGTCGTGCATCGCATTGACCGCACCACAGGACGCAGCGGTGGTGACCACGGCAAACAAGGCCGATGCAACAATGCCGAACCGGACTTCCTTGCCTTCCATGTTTCCGCCGGTCAGGCCGAGTGACTGAAACAGCGTCGTGCCATTGGCTTCCGCCCAGTAGCAGACCACGACGCCGGCAATGAACAGAATGCCCATCGCCGCCAGGATCGCCCAGCCCTGCCGCTGGTTGCCAACCATCCGGCCAAAGACATTGGTCATGGCCGCGCCGATCAGGAAGATCGAGAGCATTTGGATAAAGTTGGACAGCGCGGTCGGATTCTCGAACGGATGAGCAGCGTTCGCATTGAAGAATCCTCCCCCGTTGGTGCCCAGCATCTTGATCGCCACCTGCGACGCAACTGGGCCGACGGCAATGGTCTGCTTTGCGCCTTCAAGCGTAGTCGCCTCGATGTACGGTCCAAGCGTCTGGGGAATGCCCTGCCAGACGAAAAATAGCGTGAACAGAACGCAGATCGGCAGGAGCACATAAAGCGTGCAGCGGGTGATATCGACCCAGAAGTTGCCGACGGTCTGCATCGATGTCCGTGCAAAGCCGCGGATCAATGCCAGCGCAAGCGCAATGCCGGTGGCTGCCGACAGAAAATTCTGATGCGTCAGGCCCAGCATCTGCACGAGATAAGACATCGTGCCTTCGCCACCGTAGTTCTGCCAGTTGGTGTTGGTGATGAAGCTGATGACCGTATTGAATGTCAGGTCCGGCCCAACAGCGGACTGTCCCGCCGGATTGAACGGCAATGTGCCCTGAAAGCGGATCAGGGCATAAAGCAGAACAAAGCCGCCCACATGAAACAGCAACATCGCAACCGTATAGGTCAACCAATGCTGCTCTTGCTTCTCGTCGACGCCACCAAGGCGATATAGCGCGACCTCGACGGGCCGCAGAATTGGCGAGAGAAACGTGCGCTCGCCGGCGAATACACGGGTCATGTAGCCGCCAACGACTGGCGTCAACGCGACAATGATGACGCAGAATGCAAATATCTGGGCCCAGCCGATCAATGTCATGGCGGACTCCTAAAAGCGCTCGGGACGCAGCAATGCGTAGGTGAGATAGACAAGCAGCGCCGCCGTGGTCAGCGCGGCCAATGTGTAATCAAAGGACATGGCGCGCCTCTTAGAGCCGGTCGCAGGCGACGGCGTAACCCACCGTCAGAACGAAGAGGCCAAATCCGATGGCCAGCATGAGCAGATCGAGCATGGAAACTCCCTCGAAAGGGTTTGAGGTTTCGATGCAGATAGGCCGCTGGACGTAAGGAAACGATGCGAATTGCCGGAGAGGTGTATAAAGACGAAATAAAGACCCTCAACCCACGCCAAGAGTCTGAAAACGCGCGCATATTCGAAGTCATGACGGATTGCCCCGCCATGGCTCACGTCTTCCTGAACGAAATAATTATCGGAAAGAGCCGCCGAGACCGTGCAGTTGATCCCGATAACGCGAGGCGTTTAGGCAGCCTTTGCGAGTCCGTCGGCCTTCGTCAGTGCCGCGGCCACGCTGTCCACAGTCACCGTGCCGACAAACTGCTTGAGGTACGGCGCTTCAGCGACAGAGCGCTCGGCGATAATCCGGATGCCGTCTTGAACATCGCCTGAGAAGCCCAGGTCTTTCAGGGACACCGGCAGGCCAACCTGTCGATAGAAGGCGACCATATCGATCAGAAAATCTGAGGTCCGTTGTTCGAGACAGAGCTGCGTCAGTAGCCCGAACGCAACCTGCTCGCCATGAAGCGACGCATTCAGTGACGGAAGGGCCGAGAAGCCGCGCGTCAAAGAATGCGCAATCGAGAGACCGCCGCTCTCAAAGCCGAGGCCGCTGAGCAGGATCGTCGCCTCGACGATATTCTCAAATGCGGTATCCGGCTCCTTGCGATCTGCGGCCATGAGAGAGGCAACAGCATCGCGCCGGATCACCTGATAACACTGGTTCGCGATTGACACTGCGAGGTCCGCAGGGCGGGCCTTATAGAAATTCATGCCGCCGGAATTGAAGCACTGTTCGGCCTCAAACTTCTTCGACAGCGCATCACCAATTCCCGCAACGAAGAAGCGGCGCGGCGCGCGCGCGATGATCGAGGTATCCACGACCACGGCATCCGGGTTCGTCGGCATCAGCCGAACCTCTTTAAGGACGTGATCGTCAGTGTAGACAATTGCGAGCCGGGTCGTGGGGGCGTGATTGGAGGCCTCCGTCGGGGGGACAATGGTCGCGCCGCCGCGCAG
>CAZQMD010000096.1:0-15963 GCA_964594185.1 uncultured Afipia sp.
CGGCCCTGATGACCGGATCGTCCATGATGATCGATGGCGGATGGACGGCTGATTAGTATCAACCGTCGATGCCGGGAATTAAGGCATCTGCAACGGCGTCGATTCGTAGATCTGGATGGTCGACGGATCGGACAGCATGCCGCGCAATGCTTTTACAAATGCGCGAGAGGCCGGCACCTGAAAATGGTTCAGCAAGGCTTGTTTGTCGGCCCATTGCTCGACGAATACGAAACGAAGCGGATTTTCGCAGTCGATGTGAACCGCGTGAGAGATGCAACCCGGTTCAGTGCGTGAGCGGTGAACATGTTCCAGACTCAGCCTACGGACTTCGTCGAATGTTTCGGGCCTGGCTACGGCGTCTCCCGTCACGATAATCATGCGCTTCCTCCAAGGTATTTTGTTTTACAGCCATCTTGCCAGTTGATGGGCCGCGCTGAAAGACAAATACTTGGCAATAGAAAAGGGCGCGATGTTTCCACCGCGCCCTTTTCTGAGAGGGAGACTTAATCAGACCTTGGCGACCTCGTGGTTGGCCATCGTTTCCAGCGCCTTGACCATCGCGGAATGATCCCAGGCCTTGCCGCCGTGAGCCACGCAGGCATTGAAGAGCTGCTGGGCTGTCGAGGTGTTTGGTAGCGACAGTCCGAGTGCGCGTGCGCCCTCCAGCGCCAGATTGAGATCCTTTTGATGCAGTTCGATCCGGAAGCCCGGATTGAACGTCCGCTTGATCATCCGCTCGCCATGTAGTTCGAGAATGCGCGATGTCGCAAGGCCGCCCATAAGAGCCTGCCGCACCAGCGTTGGGTCGGCTCCGGCCTTGGATGCGAACAACAGGCCTTCTGCGACCGCTTCGATGGTCAGGGCTACGATGATCTGGTTGGCGACCTTGGTTGTCTGCCCGTCACCGTTGCCGCCGATCAGGGTAATGTTCTTGCCCATTTTCTCGAATAGCGGCTTGACGGCATCGAACGCGCTCTGCGGTCCACCCACCATGATGGTCAGCGATGCTGCCTTCGCACCGACTTCGCCACCGGAGACAGGTGCATCGAGATAGTCCGCGCCCTTGGCGTTGACCTTCTTGGCGAATTCTTTCGTTGCGATCGGCGAAATCGAGCTCATGTCGACCACGACTTTGCCCTTTGACAATCCCTCGGCAACGCCGCCAGCACTGAACAGCACCGATTCAACATCCGGTGTATCCGGCACCATGATGATCACGACGCTGGCTTTTTCCGCGATGTCCTTGCCCGATTTGCAGGCGGTGGCACCAGCGGCGACGAGATCCTTTGCGGCGGCGGATTTTTCCAGCACAAACAGGCGATGTCCGGCGGCCTGAAGGTGGCCGGCCATGGGACGGCCCATGATTCCCAATCCGATAAAGCCGATATCGGTCATTCTGATCTCCCTGATCTTCCCAAGTCTTCTTGATTATGCATCGACCGTATGCGGTTCGTACCACCCAAGACCGTCCAGGGTGGTGGTCTTCGGCTTGTACTCGCAGCCGATCCATCCACGATAGCCGATCTCGTCAAGATAGCGAAACAGGAATGGGTAGTTGATTTCGCCGGTACCCGGCTCATTCCGGCCGGGATTGTCCGCCAGCTGGATGTGCGCGATGCGGTCCAGATGTTTTTTCATGGTCGGGGCGAGGTCGCCTTCCATGATCTGCATGTGATAGATGTCGTACTGGATGAAAAGGTTCTCCGAGCCGACCTCGGAAATGATCTGCACGGCCTGTTCGGTCCCGTTGAGGAAGAAACCGGGAATATCGCGGGTGTTGATAGGCTCGATCAGCAGCCTGATATGCTGCTTTGCGAGCGCGTCGGCGGCGTAACGCAGGTTGTCCACGAACACGGAATGCAATTCCGCCGGATCGCCGTCTGCCGGAGCGATACCAGCGAGACAATTCACCTGTCGGCAGCCCAGCGCCCTGGCATATTCAATTGCGCGCGCAACGTTGTCACGGAATTCCGTGACACGATCGGGAAAGATCGCGATGCCGCGTTCGCCCGCACCCCAGTTTCCCGCCGGCAGATTGTGCAGCACCTGTGTAAGCCCATACTGCTGCAATCGTTCGGCGAGCACACCCTTTTCGAAGTCGTAGGGAAATAGATACTCAACCCCGCCAAACCCGGCGTCCTTGGCCGCTTTAAAGCGGTCGAGGAACGGGAGTTCGTTAAAGAGCATGGTGAGATTGGCGGCGAACTTTGGCACCTGAGATATCCTTTTCTTGTTGGTGATGCGCGCGCTGGCTTTAGACGGGCAGCAACTTGCCGCGTGCAGGTTCCAGCGGGGCCGGTGCGTCATCGAGCGGCAGGTCGAGCACTTCTTCGAACTCCACGATGTTGTCGATTTCCATGCCCATCGCGATATTGGTCACGCGCTCTAGGATGAATTCGACAACAACAGGAACGCTGTATTCCTTCATCATCTCGCGTGCCGTCGCGAATGCGGCTTGCGCGTCCTCGGGATGCGTCACGCGGATCGCCTTGCAACCGAGTCCTTCTGCGACGGCGACATGATCGACACCGTAAACACCAAGCTCCGGTGCGTTGATGTTCTCGAAAGACAGCTGAACATGATAATCCATGTCGAAGCCGCGTTGGGCCTGACGGATCAGGCCGAGATATGAGTTATTAACGACCACATGGATGTAGGGCAGTTTAAACTGCGCGCCGACCGCCAGTTCCTCGATCAAAAATTGGAAATCGTAATCGCCGGAGAGTGCGACGATCTCGCGAGCCGGATCGGCGGCGCGCACGCCAAGTGCGGCGGGAAGAGTCCACCCCAGCGGACCCGCCTGTCCGGCATTGATCCAGTTGCGAGGCTTATAGACGCCGAGGAATTGTGCACCGGCAATCTGAGATAGACCGATCACGCTCACGAAGCACGTATCGCGGCCAAACGCCTTGCTCATTTCTTCATAAACACGCTGCGGCTTGATTGGAACATTGTCGAAATGGCTCTTGCGCAGCATCGTGCGCTTGCGGTCCTGACACGCGGCGGGCCATGCCTGACGCTCCTTCAGCTTCCCGGCCTTGCGCCATTCCCTGGCGACCGTGACGAACAGTTCAAGTGCGGCCTTCGCATCGGAGACGATTCCGAGATCGGGATTGAACACTCGTCCGATCTGCGTTGGCTCGATATCGACATGCACGAAGCTGCGGCCCTTGGTGTAGGTCTCAATCGATCCGGTGTGCCGGTTGGCCCAGCGGTTACCGATGCCGAGCACGAAATCGGATTCCAGCATGGTCGCGTTGCCGTAACGGTGGCTGGTCTGAAGGCCGACCATTCCGGCCATCAGGACATGATCGTCCGGGATCGCGCCCCAGCCCATCAGCGTCGGCACCACGGGAACATTGACGATCTCGGCAAACGCCACGAGAAGGTCAGACGCATCGGCATTGATGATGCCGCCACCGGCAACGATCAGCGGCCGCTCGGCAGCGTTGAGCATATCGAGCGCAATTTCGATCTGCTTGCGGGTGGCTTTCGGTTTGTAAACCGGCAACGGTTCGTAGGTTTCGTCGTCAAATTCGATTTCGGCGAGTTGCACATCGAGTGGCAGATCGATCAGCACCGGGCCGGGGCGGCCGGAGCGCATGATGTGGAACGCCTGACTGAACACGCGGGGAACCAGCGCGGGCTCTCGTACGGTCACAGCCCATTTGGTGACCGGTTTGGCGATCGATTCAATATCGACGGCCTGAAAGTCCTCTTTATACAGACGCGCGCGGGGAGCCTGTCCGGTGATGCAGAGGATCGGGATCGAGTCCGCGATGGCGGAATACAGGCCGGTGATCATGTCGGTTCCGGCCGGACCGGAGGTGCCGATGCAGACGCCGATATTGCCTGCCTTGGCGCGGGTATAGCCTTCTGCCATGTGGGATGCGCCTTCGACATGGCGCGCAAGAATGTGATTGATCGATCCACGCTTCTTCAGCGCCGAGTACAATGGGTTAATCGCGGCGCCGGGAACTCCGAACGCGCAAGAGACGCCTTCCTTCTCGAGAATACGCACCGCTGCATCGATCGCTCGCATCTTCGCCATGTCACACCTCGAATGGTTAGGTTCGAGGGCGATCATCATGGGGAGCGCTGCTTGTCTCAACGGTCTTGAATTTGTTTCCCGCGATGTGACGCGCGAGAGAAATTCAGCCGTGCGATCAAATGGCTAGAGAGAAGAAGCAGTGAAATTCACGCTCTCGTGCCGAGCCGATGTTGCGTTCAACTGCTGCTTTGAGCGGCCGGCATTGTTCCGCCGAGCGCGACCGTGAGTTCTGCCGCGACATCGCGCACGATATTTCCGATCATCGGCAGGCGTTCATCGGTGACGCGCGATGTCATTCCGGATACCGAAATCGCGGCGAGAGGCTCGCTGCAATCGTTGTAGACCACCGCGGCGATGCATCGGAGCCCCATGCGGGCTTCCTCGTCGTCCACAGCGTAGCCGCGTTGACGGACAAGTTGCAGCGCCTTGAACAATTCGCCGGGCCGCACGATCGATTTTTCGGTGAACCGCGGCATACCTTGGCGGTGAATGATCGCACTCACATCTTCGTCGGAGTAGGTCGCCAAAACTGCCTTGCCGACACCGGATGCCACCATGGCAACCCGGCCACCCACTTTGGTGAGCGAGCGCATGATCTCGCGGCTCTCCATACGGGTCAGCACAATAATGGTTTCGTCATCGACTACGGCAAGATTGGCCGTCTCGCGTGTCTGGTCGCGCAACTTGCGCAGATATGGCATCGCGTGCGCGACGAAATTCCGACGTCGTGCAAAGGTGGAGCCGACGGCGAAGCTGCTTGCGCCGATGTGCCATTTAGCTTCGCTACGGTCGAACTGAACGAAGCGGCGCTTTTCCAGTGTTGTGAGCAGGCGATGGACGGTTGAAGTCGATAGCCCGGTGCGGACCGCGAGATCGGTCAGCCGGTAGCCTTCGTCGTCCTCTGCAAGGGTTTCGATCAGTGTCAGTGCGCGGTTGACGGACTGGACGCCGCCGTCCTTGCCTTCGGCTTCTGTGTCAAGGCCGCTACGGGGCTCGACAGGTTTTCGCCGGATCACACTTTTCTTCATTGCTACCTACAGTCGTCGATAGAAGTGAAGGTCGTGTTCAAAAAAGAAGGGTGCCGCCGCGAGGCGGCACCCTTGTGTGGCTTAGAGCAGGCCCGCGCCGCGCGCCCACTTGTACTTCGCGCCGAGCACCTCGACCGGAAGTTCAGTGGAGTAGGCGTAGGCTGGAATGCCGTTCTGGTAGAGATATTCGGCAGCTTCCTCGACCTCGATGTCGCCAGCCAGAGAGGCGACGATCGGCTTCACAAAGCCCTTCGCTTCCATTTCCTTCTTCACTTCGACCATATTCCGGGCGAAGACCATCGGCGGAGTGACGATGGTGTGCCAGTAACCGAGGATCAGCGAGTGGATGCGATCGTCCGACAGGCCGAGCTTCACGGTGTTGACATAGGTGATCGGCGGTTCGCCGCCGGTGATGTCCACAGGATTGCCTGCTGCGCCGAACGGCGGGATGAACTTCCGGAACGCCGCATCGAGATCCGGCGGCATCGCCATCAGCGACAGGCCGTTGTCGACAACCGCGTCCGACAGCAGCACGCCCGACCCACCGGCGCCCGTGATGATGAGAACATTCTCACCCTTCGGCGTCGGCAGAACAGGGATGCCGCGCGCGAATTCGAGAAGCTGCCGCAGCGAGCGGGCGCGGATGACGCCCGACTGCTTCAGCACGTCCTCATAGATCTTGTCGTTGCCGGCAAGCGCGCCGGTGTGCGATGACGCGGCCTTCGCGCCGGCCGAGGTGCGGCCAGCCTTGAGCACAACGACTGGCTTTTTCTTGGACACGCGCTTAGCGGCTTCGGCGAAGGCGCGGCCATCTTTCAGATCTTCACAGTGCTGCGCGATGATCGTGGTGTTCGGATCCTGCTCGAAGAAGGCAAGCAGATCGTCCTCGTCGATGTCCGACTTGTTGCCGAGGCCGACGATCGCGGACACGCCCATCTTCGCCGAACGTGAGAAGCCGATGATGGCCATGCCGATACCGCCCGACTGAGACGAGAGCGCGGCCGAGCCCTTGACGTCATAGGCGGTACAGAATGTCGCGCAGAGGTTGGCCGGAGTATAATAGAAGCCGTAGATGTTCGGCCCCATCAGCCGGATATTGTACTTCTGGCCGACCTTGACGATCTCCTCCTGAAGCTCAGGGGCGCCTGCTTCGGCGAAGCCCGATGGAATCAGCACCGCGCCGGGGATTTTCTTTTCACCGCATTCGGCGAGCGCTTCGGCCACGAATTTCGCAGGAATAGCGAAGACCGCGGTGTCGATGACACCGGGCACATCCTTGACACTCTTATATGCCTTGATGCCCATGATCTCATCGGCCTTGGGATGGATCGGGTAAATCTGCCCTTTATACCCGCCGTTGATGAGGTTCTTCATCACCGAGTTGCCAATCTTGCCGGCTTCGGCAGATGCTCCGATCACCGCAACGGCCTTTGGCATCATGATGCGGTTCATCGCAGTCACGATTTCTTCATTGGAGCGCGGAGCAGGGCGCGGCTTGTAGTCAAAATCGACCACGATGCGCACGTCAGCGGCAATCGCATCCTTCTTGGTCGCAAAGACCGGATTGAGATCGAGCTCGATGATTTCCGGGAAGTCACTGACGAGCTGGGACACATTGACGATGATGTCCGCAAGAGCCTCGCGATTCACCGGATCGCCGCCGCGCACGCCCTGAAGCATTTCATGTGCCTGAATGCCGTCGAGCATCGACAGCGCGTCGGCGTTGGTTGCAGGCGCGAGACGGAAGGTAACATCCTTCAGCACTTCAACAAGAACACCGCCGAGGCCGAACGCCACGAGCTTGCCGAACGAATTGTCGGTGATGCTTCCGACGATGACTTCGGTGCCGCCCAGCAGCATCTGCTGAACCTGGATGCCTTCGATCTTGGCATCCGCTTTATACTTCTTCGCGTTTGCGAGAATGGTCTCATAGGCCTTCTCGGCTTCTGCGGCGGTTTTCACGCCGACGATGACGCCGCCGGCTTCCGTCTTGTGGAGAATGTCGGGGGAAACGATCTTCATGACGACAGGGAAGCCCATGCCGGTCGCGATCTTGGCAGCGTCGGCCGCGGAGTTGGCGACGCCTTCCTTCGGCACCGGAATTCCGTACGCATCGCAAACCAGCTTGCCTTCCGGCGCAGTCAGGCTGTTGCGTTTGTCTGCCTTCACGGCGTCGAGAATTTTACGGACTTCGGCTTTTGCCTGCTGTCCGAGGTCAACCTTTCGCGCTGCGTCCTGCGAATGAGCCATTACTTCCTCCTGTCACGTCCATTTTTTGGAACCGTATGCGCACGGGTTGTCGGACGGTCGTTTCCCGAGTGCTTATCGCCATGTTTTGGCGTCGGCCTGCGCACTTCAAGAAGCACGCAGACAAAACGTCTACATTTGGCATTTGGTATGCCAAGAACCATGTTTGTCAAGCCTGTTTCCTGCGCTTTCACTGTGGTTGTTGGGTCGCTTGACACTTTGGCATCTGGTATGCCAAGAACATAACCAACGCTCCCGTGGTATACAGCCCTCGACCAGAGAGGGAGATGATTCATGGTTATCCAAAAGACGTCAAAGGTTCCGCTGAACGACCAGGATCTCGCGATCGTCCGCATCGCGCCTGAAGCCAGTTTCAAAAACAAGGCTTATGACGCGTTGAAGGAAGCCATCCTCAAGATGGATATCTACGCGAGTTCCGAGCCCGTCATGCTCGACGAGCGCGCGCTATCGGAACATCTCGGCGTCAGCCGCACGCCCATTCGCGAAGCCATCGCGATGCTGGAGCAGGATGGCTTCGTCAAAACCGTGCCACGCCGCGGCATCGTCGTTGTCCGCAAGACAAAGGCTGAAATCGTGGACATGATCCGGGCCTGGGCGGCACTGGAAAGCATGGCCGCGCGGCTCATCACCACAATCGCGCGCAAGAAGGATATCTCGGCGCTGCGTAACTTCTTCAAGGACTTCGACAAGGATCGCCTGCCGCAGGATCACATCGCGGAATACTCGAAAGCGAATATCGCCTTTCATCAGGCGCTGATTTCGCTGAGCGAGTCGCCTGTCCTGGTCGATATGACCAACGACATCCTGCTGCATGTGCGCGGCTATCGCCAGCTCACGATCGGACGCACCGACCGCACCGCAGTGTCTTTGCCGGAACATCTTGCAATCATCGAGGCGCTCGAGGAGCGCGATACCGAACTCGCGGAAAAGCGCGCGCGCGACCATACCCTTGGGCTTGCGACCTATGTCGAAACCCATGGGCAGGAAATATTCACGTAGACCAACGATCAAAAAAAGAGACCAGGGAGGCCACCGATGCTGACGACGGCAAATAAGGTAGACACGGCTGCGAATGCTGAGCAGGAACTGACGGATGGTTTCCATCTGATCATCGATGCGCTCAAGCTCAACGGCTTAAATACCATCTACGGTGTGCCGGGTATTCCGATCACGGACTTCGGCCGCATGGCTCAGGCCGAAGGCATTCGCGTTCTCTCGTTTCGCCACGAACAGAACGCCGGTTATGCCGCCTCAATCGCGGGTTTTTTAACGAAGAAACCCGGTGTTTGTCTCACCGTCTCGGCTCCGGGCTTTCTCAACGGTCTGACTGCGCTTGCTCATGCGACGACGAACTGTTTTCCGATGATTCTGATCTCGGGTTCGTCGGAGCGCGAGATTGTCGATCTGCAGCAGGGCGACTACGAAGAAATGGATCAGCTTGCAATCGCGAAGCCGCTTTGCAAGGCAGCGTTCCGCGTGCTGCATGCGCAGGATATCGGGATCGGCCTCGCGCGCGCGATCCGCGCCGCCGTATCTGGGCGTCCAGGCGGCGTTTATCTCGATCTGCCGGCGAAACTGTTCGGTCAGGTGATGGATGCGGAAGCCGGCAGGAAGTCGCTGGTCAAAGTCATCGATGCGGCCCCCGCGCAGATTCCCGCTCCGGATTCCGTTAAGCGCGCACTCGATGTGCTGAAGTCCGCGAAGAAGCCGCTCATTATTCTCGGCAAGGGCGCGGCCTACGCACAGGCCGATGATGCGATCCGTTCGCTGGTTGAGAAGAGCGGCATTCCTTTCCTGCCGATGAGCATGGCCAAGGGCTTGCTGCCGGATACCCATCCGCAGTGTGCTGGCGCGGCGCGTTCGACTGTGCTGAAGGATTCCGATGTTGTCATGCTGATCGGCGCGCGGCTGAACTGGCTGCTGTCGCACGGCAAGGGCAAAACATGGGGCGATGCGCCGAAGAAGTTCATCCAGATCGACATTGAACCGAAGGAAATGGACTCGAACGTTGAGATCGTGGCCCCGGTGGTCGGCGATATCGGCTCCTGCGTCTCGGCGCTTGTGCAGGGCATGGGCGGCAACTGGACCGTGCCGCCGGCTGACTGGACCAAGACCGTTCAGACCAAGCGCGATGACAACGTCGCCAAGATGGCTCCGCGCCTGATGAACAACAATTCGCCGATGGATTACCACGGCGCTCTGGGTGTCCTGCGCACCATCATCAAGGAGCGTCCCGACGCGATCCTTGTAAACGAGGGGGCCAACACGCTCGATCTCGCACGCGGAATCATCGACATGTATCAGCCGCGCAAGCGCATCGATGTCGGCACCTGGGGCATCATGGGTATCGGCATGGGCTATTCGATCGCAGCAGCAATCGAGACCGGCAAGCCGGTTCTTGCGGTCGAAGGCGATAGTGCGTTCGGCTTTTCAGGCATGGAAGTCGAGACGATCTGCCGCTATAAGCTGCCCGTCTGTGTGGTGATTTTCAACAACGACGGCATTTATCGCGGCACGGATGTTAACCCCTCGGGTGGTTCGGATGTTGCGCCGACCGTTTTCGTGAAGGGTGCGCGTTACGACAAGATGATGGAAGCTTTCGGTGGTGTCGGCTTCAATGCGACGACGCCGGATGAATTGAAGCGCGCGGTCAATGCTGCGATGGATTCCGGCAAGCCGACGCTCGTCAACGCGGTGATCGACCCGGCAGCAGGCAGCGAAAGCGGCCGCATCGGAAATCTCAATCCGCAAAGCGTCCTGAAGAAGAAATAAGGCCACACCATTGGGCGATGTTGCCCAATCATTTCAGTTCTCAAACTCGGCGTCAGAAGGCGTCGATTGATACGGAGTAGAAGATAATGACACAGGCGCTGAAGGGCGTTCGCATCCTTGATTTCACCCATGTCCAGTCGGGACCGACATGTACACAGTTGCTGGCGTGGTTCGGCGCCGATGTGATCAAGGTGGAGCGTCCCGGCGTCGGTGACATCACCCGTGGTCAGCTTATGGACGTCCCGAATGCGGACAGCCTCTATTTCACGATGCTCAACCACAACAAGCGTTCGATCACGCTCGACACCAAGAATCCGAAGGGCAAGGAAGTTCTCACCGAGCTGATGAAAAAGTGCGACGTGCTGGTTGAGAATTTCGGCCCCGGCGTGCTCGATCGCATGGGCTTCCCCTGGGAAACCATTCAGAAGATCAACCCGAAGCTGATCGTGGCTTCGATCAAGGGCTTCGGCCCCGGTCCTTATGAAGACTGCAAGGTCTATGAGAACGTCGCGCAGTGCACCGGCGGCGCTGCATCGACCACCGGTTTCCGCGATGGCCTGCCGCTGGTCACTGGCGCGCAGATCGGCGACAGCGGCACCGGCCTGCATCTGGCACTCGGCATCGTGACCGCGCTCTATCAGCGCACGGTCACCGGCAAGGGCCAGAAGGTTACGGCAGCGATGCAGGACGGCGTGCTCAATCTCGCCCGCGTCAAGTTGCGCGACCAGCAGCGCCTCGCTCACGGCCCGCTCAAGGAATACAGCCAGTTCGGCGAAGGCATTCCGTTCGGCGAAGCAGTGCCACGCGCAGGCAACGATTCCGGCGGTGGTCAGCCGGGCCGCATCCTGAAGTGCAAGGGCTGGGAAACAGATCCGAACGCCTACCTTTATTTCATCACCCAGGCTCCGGTCTGGGAGAAGATTTGCGACGTGATCGGCGAACCCGGCTGGAAGACCCATCCGGATTACGCCAAGCCGGCGGTGCGCTTGCCTCGCCTGAACGAGATCTTCGCGCGCATCGAACAGTGGACCATGACCAAGACCAAGTTCGAGGCGATGGAGATCCTCAACAAGGACGACATTCCGTGCGGCCCGATCCTGTCGATGAAGGAAATTTCGGAAGACAAGTCGCTTTACGCAACCGGCACGCTGGTTGAGGTCGATCATCCGACCCGCGGCAAGTACATCTCGGTCGGCAACCCGATCAAGCTGTCGGAAAGTCCCACTGTCGTCACGCGTTCGCCGCTGCTGGGTGAACACACCGACGAGATTCTGAAGCAGGTGCTCGGCTTCAACGACAATCAGATCGCTGAAACCCACAATTCTGGCGCGTTGTCTCCGCCGCGGAAGGTGGAAGCGGCCGAATAAACGGGCCGAAGGATTTGCGATGAAAAAGGCCGGTGCACCCAGCGCCGGCCTTTTTTAATGGTTTTATTTTACCGGTAAGCCTTTGATCTCATGTGCAAAAAATGAGACATTTCGTCGCGCTGACCAACCTTGGTGCGATGCAATAAGCCAATTGCTGCTATGCGAAATCAGCCGTTGAGTCTGGTATCTGGTATACATAAATTCGAGACAACGCGGTGCTGCACTGCCGCTGAATTCATCAGTCTCGAAAGGCTCTCCCATGTCCAAAACTGCCTCTATCGGCATCGGTTCGTCCAATGGTCTGTTCGCTCAGCTTATTGCAATCGTTGATAATTTCCTGACGAAGAGCGCCCACATCGCTGTGCGCAACGGCGACCTTCCGCGGTTTGGACTCTGAGCCATAAGGTGCTGGCTGTGCGCATGTAATCGCGCACCACTCATCTGAGTATCCAATAAAAAGGCCCCGATTTTCGGGGCCTTTTTGCTTTCAGGTCTCCGCGTTCGATGCCGCAGCGCCAGATAATCGCGCCGCGGATAATCCTTGTGTCCTGGCATATCGCATACAACGATGCGTTTCAGGCAGTGACTGTCGCTCTTTCAAAACAGAACAGCGCGCCTTGGGAGGGGACAATGGCGGATACCGTGTGTGCGGTGTCGTGGCAGCGGCGGCGTGAATTGGCCGGCGGTCCAATAGCCTTTGACGGCAACTCCCTGACAATGACGCCGGCTCACCTGCTGCGCGGATTCGAACGCGCAAACGGCCGGGCCGCGCGTCTCGATCACGCGTTGGAATATTCGGTCTAGGTACTTCTGGAGGCAACAAACCAGCGTCACCGAAAAGCGAAATCCATGACTGCCCGCAAGGCAGATTTCGAAATCAAGCCGCCGTGGAGCGGCGAAGACAACGAGTGGGAGAAACGCATGATGTGGTCGTCTAATCGAGCATTGAGTCTTACGCTGGGAGTTGGTGTCTCTCTGGGAACTGCCTTCGCTTCCGTTTCCGCGTCGGCGGCATGGGAGCCGACCCGGCCGGTTGAAATTGTGGTACCTGCCGGCACCGGAGGCGGCGCGGACCAGATGGCCCGCACCATTCAGGGCATTATCACCAAGCACAGCCTGATGAAGCAGCCGCTGGTGGTGGTGAACAAGGCCGGTGGTGCAGGCGGCGAAGGCTTCCTTGATGTCAAAGGTTCGGCCGGCAACCCGCACAAGCTGGTCATCACTCTCTCCAATCTTTTCACCACGCCTTTGGGAACCGGCATTCCGTTCAGCCATAAGGACCTGACGCCGGTTGCTATGATGGCGCTCGACGAATTCGTCCTCTGGGTCAATGCGGACAGCCCGTACAAAACCGTGAAGGACTATATCGAGGCGGTGAAGGCGAAGCCCGGCGAGTTCAAGATGGGCGGTACCGGATCGAAGCAGGAAGACCAGATTATCACGGTCGCTATCGAGAAGGCCTCCAACACCAAGTTCACCTACATTCCTTATCGCGGTGGTGGCGAAGTTGCGGTTCAGCTCGTCGGCAAGCATGTCGATTCCACCGTCAACAATCCGATCGAGGCTGTCGCGCAGTGGCGCGGCGGAGCGGTCCGGCCGCTTTGCGTGTTCGATGGCAAGCAGCTCCCTTACAAGGACGCGGTCGCCGATGGGAAGGCGTGGGGCGACATTCCGACCTGCAAGTCGCAAGGACTCGATGTCGAATACGTGATGTTGCGCGGCTTCTTCACGTCGCCACGCGCCACCAAGGAACAGGTCGATTATTACGTCGACGTGTTCAAGAAGGTTCGCGAAACCCCTGAGTGGCAGAGCCTGATGAAGGATGGCGCCTTCAACCAGACCATGATGGTCGGTCCTGAATATTCAGCGTGGGTCGATAACGAACAGAAGCGTCATCAGTCCTTGATGAAGGATGCCGGCTTCCTCGCGGCTCCCCAATAAATCCCAATGACCAGTGCTGCCGGCGGACACTTCCGCCGGCAGAGCTCCAGCGCGGAAAAAATCATGAGCGAGCATTCTTCTGAAGTTGGCCAGGGCGGCCCGTCGCACAAGTGGACGGAGTTTGGCGTCGGGGTGTTTTGCATCCTGTTCGGTGCGATCACGATTATCGGCAGCCTGAAAGCTGGCGCGGGATGGGGAGCCGATGGACCCAAGTCGGGGTTCTTCCCCTTCTATGTCGGCGTCATCATCGTGCTGGCGAGCTGCGTGAACTGCATCCAGATATTGATGGCGCAGGATGACGGGCAGCTGTTCGCAGACTGGAGCCAGCTTCGCCAGGTGCTCTCGGTCCTCGTGCCTACCACCATCTACTGTCTGCTGATTCCCTATCTCGGAATCTATGTCGCCTCGGTTCTTCTCATTGCCCTGTTCATGAAATGGCTCGGACACTATCCGTGGACGACCACCGCGGCCGTGGCGCTGGGCACACCGTTCGCCGTCTATCTGTTCTTTGAAAAATGGTTCCTCATTCCGTTGCCAAAAGGGCCGCTGGAAGAGTTGCTTGGTCTCTAGACAATCTTGCCGCGGCTGAGGACACGACTATGGAAGAAATCGTAAATCTGTTTCACGGCTTCGCGACGGTGCTGCAGCCGTTCAACATTCTGGTCATGGTGATCGGGATCGTTCTCGGCGTGGTGATCGGGGTGTTGCCTGGTCTCGGCGGCGCCAATGGCGTCGCGATCCTGCTGCCGCTCGCATTCAGCATGCCGCCGACGTCGGCCATCATCATGCTCTCATGCATTTACTGGGGTGCATTGTTCGGTGGCGCCATCACCTCCGTGTTATTCAACATCCCAGGCGAGCCGTGGTCAGTGGCCACGACATTCGACGGCCATCCTATGGCGCAGAAGGGCAAGGCCGGTGAAGCGCTCACCGCGGCTTTCACGTCGTCTTTCGTCGGTGCTCTGTTTGCCGTGATCATGATCACTCTGGTTGCGCCGCTGGTTGCGAAGTTCGCGCTTCAGTTCGGTCCGGCGGAAAAATTCGCGGTGTTCTTCATCGCGTTCTGCAGCTTCATCGGCATGGGCAAGGAGCCGCCGTTCAAGACAATTGTCGCGATGATGATCGGCTTTGCGCTGGCTGCCGTTGGTCTCGATAGTATCACCGGACAGTTGCGCCTGACCTTCGGTTTCCCTGAGATGCTTAGCGGATTCGACTTCCTGATCGCGGTAATCGGTCTTTTCGGAATTGGCGAGATTCTTCTCACCATGGAAGAGGGCCTCAATTTCCGCGGCAAGCCGGCCAAGATCAACGCGCGGGTGGTGTGGGATACATGGAAGGAGCTTCCGCGCTACTGGGCGACGTCGTTGCGCTCGTGTTTGATCGGGGTGTGGATGGGTGTGTCTCCGGCAGGAGCGACGCCTGCATCGTTCATGAGTTACGGCATCGCCAAGCGCATGTCGAAGCAGGGTAAGAATTTCGGCAAGGGTGAAATCGAAGGTGTCGTTGCGCCAGAAACCGCCGCGCACGCGGCAGGCACGGCTGCGCTGTTGCCGATGCTGTCACTTGGCGTTCCGGGTTCGCCGACCGCAGCTGTGCTTCTCGGTGGCCTGTTGATCTGGGGACTTCAACCAGGGCCGCTGCTCTTTGTTGAGCAGAAGGAATTCGTGTGGGGACTCATCGCCAGCATGTATCTCGGTAACTTTGTCGGGTTGCTCATCGTGCTGACCTGCGTCCCGCTGTTCGCCGCGATCCTGCGCATTCCCTTCAGTATCATCGCGCCCGTTATTCTCGTGCTCTGCGCGATCGGTGCCTACACCGTGCACAACAACACGTTCGACGTTGTGATGATGATGGTGTTCGGCGTCGTTGGTTACGTCATGAAGAAATGCAACTATCCGATGGCGCCGCTGGTTCTCGCCATCGTGTTGGGAGACAAGGCGGAGGAAGCATTCCGGCAGGCATTGCTGGGATCCCAAGGTAGTCTTGGCGTCTTTTTCTCCAACGGCCTGGTCGGATCCATCATGACGCTGGGGCTGATCGCGCTGTTCTGGCCTTTGATCTCGAACGGTTGGGCGTGGTTGACGTCGCGCACACCGAAAACTGCAACATAAAGAAGGGTATCGGCGGCAGCGGACGTTATTCCCAGAGGTTTTATCCGTCCGCGGCGCGTCTGATTTTCCGCTGACTATTGTCCTATCAAAGGGCTCCGGCACCCGCCGGGGCCTTTTCTGTTGTGAAACTCATGTCAGAAGTGCATAGCTAAAAAGTCGCACCTCCCCCCGAATACCTCTTGCAATCTGGCATATCATATACCAGCCTTCGCGCCGGTAGCGCTTGTCGGATATCAAACAGAACAGAGCGCGCTCGGAGGAACGATGACGGATACGGTGCATACAGCAGCAGCCCCCACGGCTGCACGCGTCAGCGACACCTATCGCTGGCTTCAATTGGCGATCGGCGTTGGCGCCATGGTGATGATCGCGAACTATCAATACGGCTGGACGTTCTTCGTCCCCGACATTCAGAAAAAATTCGG
>CAZQMD010000097.1:0-15904 GCA_964594185.1 uncultured Afipia sp.
GGGCGGCATCGGCGAGATCGCCAAGGCGACGTTCGGCGATGGCGGATCGGCATCCGCGCCGCGGCGTCCGCCGACGGTGCCGAATACCAAGTCCTGAACTGGAAGGCAGGCACCGGATGATGGACATTCTGTCGAAGCTCGGGACATGGAACTGGCTGATCCTCAGCGTCGTGCTGATGGCGATCGAGACTTTTGCGCCCGGCGTGTTCATGCTGTGGCTCGGGCTTGCGGCCCTGATCGTGGGCGTGCTGTCGTTCGGCATCACATGGTCATGGCAGGCGCAGGTGATCGTGTTCGCGGCGCTGTCGATCGCGATGGTGCCGTTGTGGCGCTACTATTCCGGACGAAATACCAAGCCGACCGACAATCCGTTTCTTAACAAGCGCGCGGAAGGACTGGTCGGACGCGTCTTCACGCTCGATAAGCCGATCATCGATGGCGTCGGCACGGTGCGGATCGACGACACGGTCTGGCGTGTTGCCGGTCCGGACGCGCCATCCGGCAGCCGCGTGAAGATCGTGGGTGCGGATGGTGCGAGTTTGAAAGTTGAGGTTGCCTGAGCTCAACTGTCGTCATTGCGAGGAGCGATAGCGACGAAGCAATCCAGTTTCGTATCAGTTCAAAAAGATGGATTGCTTCGCTTCGCTCGCAATGACGGGATGAAACTTTACGCCACGCCCGCGCGCAGGATGTCGTGCAGATGCACGATGCCGACCGGCTTCTTGCCGTCGGTGACGATCAGGGCGGTGATCTTCGAGGCGTTGAGGATTTCCAGCGCCTCGCTGGCGAGCAGATCCGGACCGATGGTCTTCGGATTCTTCGTCATCACCTCATCGACGCTGGCGGTCATCAGATCGGGCCGCATGTGACGGCGCAGGTCGCCGTCGGTCACGATGCCTGCAATCTCGCCGCGTGCATCGACAATGCCGACGCAGCCGAAGCCCTTTGAGGTCATCTCCATCAGCGCGTCCGACATCTTGGTGCCGAGCGATGTCAGCGGAACGGCTGCATCCTTGTGCATCAGGTCGCGGACGAATTTCAGCATCGCGCCCAGCTTTCCGGAGGGATGCAGCGCGCCGAAATCGAGCGCGGTGAATCCCCGGCTTTCCAGCAGCGCAACCATCAGCGCATCGCCGAGCGCAAGCTGCATGACTGATGACGTGGTCGGGGCGAGATTGTGCGGACAGGCCTCGCGCGCCTTGGGCAGTGTCAGCACCACATCGGCGGCGGCGCCCAGGGTGGAGTTCTGCTCCGACGTCATGGCGATCAGCCCGATGCGGAAACGCCGCGAGTAGTTGATGAGGTTCTTCAGTTCGGCGGTCTCGCCGGACCACGACAGCGCCAGGATGACATCGTCGGTGGTGATCATGCCGAGATCGCCATGGCTGGCTTCCGCGGCATGGACGAAGAACGACGGCGTGCCGGTTAATGCGAACGAGGCGGCCATCTTCTTACCGATGTGGCCGGACTTTCCGAGGCCCGCCACGATCAGGCGGCACTTTGCATTGCGCACCAGATCGACGGCGGCGTCGAAAGCGCTGCCAAGGTCGGACTGCAGTGCATTCACCAGCGCGGTGATGCCGCCGGCTTCGGCGTCGAGCGTGCGCAGCGCGGAGTCAACCGCAGCCGATGCGGCGCGGGTCGCGGAAGGGGTCGCAGTCCGCGATGTTGAGCTGGCCATATCAGGTTCCAAATGAGCGGGGAGGGCGCGTCACACACGCGTCGGCTCCGGGACGTTTACCTAGCACATCGAGCCCTGTGAAGCGACGCGGTCCGGCCCTCGCAACGGGGCGTTAACCATAATTGTTTTAACTCTGTTAACGGCGTTTTCAAGCGCCGTGTCGGCGCCGTCTGCGTCGCAATGATCTGAATTTGTTCGTGTTTTCGGCGCGGCCCCTGGTGGTTCAAGGGCCGGGAAATGAGTGAAACGTGTACGGCTCGCAGCAGCCTGTCCGGATATTGGACCATCGCTGGCGTGCGTCTGGTTGGCGCGCGCTGCCGGCGTGCGCCCTGCTGATCCTGTGCCAGCCGGCGGCCGTCTTCGCGCAGACCCTCACGCCCGACATGCTCAACCCGACACAGGGCGGCTTCGCGCCACGCGATCAGTCGTTGCTGCGCCAGACCGCCCAAGCTGCGACGGATGATGACGGGTTGAGGCGCGAGACGCGCGCGCCATCCCGGATCGGGGCCACGCCGACTTATGGCACGTCACCGGCGTCCGGTGCATCGGACAGCGGCTTCGACTCGCTCAACCGCACGCGCAAGAAACCCAAGCCCTATCCTGGCGCTCCAAAACCGAAGGTCGTCGGCCCCGGAAATCCGCCGCCAACTCCGCCCAAGGCGAAAGTCGCTGCGCCGGTGTCGCAATCGGTGGCGGGGACATTTCCCGGCCAGCCGCCGCGCCGCCGCCTGAAGCCCGACGACGATCCGTTTGCGAATGTCGGCTTTCACACCGGCACATTCCTGACCAAAGCCGCTGTCGAACTCTGGGGTGGCTACAACACCAATCCCGGCCGCATGCACGAACCGAAAGGCTCCGGGTTCTACACCGTCGCGCCGGAGCTTCTGATCGCGTCCGACTGGGAGCGTCACTCGCTGATTGCCGATCTGCGCGGCTCCTTCACCGGCTACGGCACGACCTTTCCGCCGACGTTCGATTGCAACTGCACGCCGCCGGTGCCGGTGGCGTCGCCGGTGCCGACCAACATCGACACGCCGAGTTTCAACGGCAAGATCAGCGGCCGCATCGATGCATCGCGTGACACCCGCATCAATACCGAACTGCGGATGCGGGTTTTCACCGACAATCCAGGCTCGCCGAACATTCAGGCCGGACTCTCGAAATATCCATTGGCGACGACGGTCGGCGGCACTGCGGGCATCGAACACGATTTCAACCGTCTGCAGGTGTCGGTCGCCGGTCTTGCCGATCGCACGACCTATCAGGAATCGAAGCTGACCGACGGATCGACCTTCACCAACGACGACCGCAACTTCAATCAGTTCGGTGGTTTGGCTCGTGTCAGCTATGACCTGATGCCGGGTCTGAAACCGTTTGGCGAAGTGCAGGGCGACGCCCGCCTGCATGATGTGAAGGCTGACCGCTCCGGCTACCAGCGCGACTCCAACGGCGGCTATGTCAAAGCCGGCACCACGTTCGAATTCTCAAGGCTCCTGACCGGCGAAGCCGCTGTCGGCTATTCGCTGCGGACCTATCAGGACCCGCGCCTCACCGACATGAAAGGTTTGCTGACCAGTGCGTCGCTGATCTGGACAGCATCGGGCCTGACCACGGTGACGCTGGCCGCGACCTCGTCCATCGACGAGACCACGCTGCCCGGCGTCTCCGGCGTGATCTCACGCGATTATTCGCTGCAGGTCGATCATGCCTTCCGACGCTGGCTGATCGGCACTGCGAAGGTCGGCACCGGCACATCGGACTATGACGGCACGCGGTTCGACAGGCGCTACTTCGTGGAGGGCGACCTGGTCTACAAGCTGTCGCGCACGTTCCAGTTGAAAGCGCAGGTGCGTCACGACTGGCTGGACAGTTCGGTGAACGGCGCCAGTTCGGCAGCCACGGTTGTGATGCTCGGAATCCGCGTGCAGCGCTAGTTTTGCGCCTATCGGCAGCAAGTTCGCCCGTTCATCTTGCATCCGGAAATATTTCGTTAACTCCGAACAAGATCAATCCGATCATCTAAAGGGCACTGCAACGATTTACGGCACATCTAGGCACTCTTTGGACAAGGGTGCGATGCATTTCCGGCGACGAAACGATCCGGCGACGCGGTGGCGGATATCAGCGAGGTTGCTGATATGGTGCTCGCTTGCCACCATCGTCGGATTCTCGGCCATCTGTGGCAGCGTGATGCTCGATATGCGCCGCGGCGAGCAGGCGCTGGCACTCCAGACCATGGAAAACCTCGCCACGAGTCTCGATTCCGACATCAGCCGCAATATCGAACTGTACGACCTGTCGCTGCGCAATGTCGTAAACCACATCGTCGAGCCGGATCTCACAAGTGTCAGCAAGCGCGTCCTCAATCTCATCCTGTTCGACAACGCGGCGACGGCAAAACACTTCGGAGGGATTCAGGTATTCGACGCGACCGGTCGTCTCACGCACGATTCCGAAACGCTCAATCCGAAACCGGAAAACCGCGCCGACGAGGAATATTTCAAGATCCATCGTGACAAGCCCGATGCAGGGCTATTGATCGGCCGTCCCAAAATGCATCAGGGCGCCTATTCGATGGTGCTCAGCCGCAGGATCACAGGCAAGGATGGATCGTTTCAGGGCGTCGTTGTCGGTTCGTTGCGTCTGAGCTATTTCCACGACCTGTTGAGGCGGCTCACGCTGTCACCGGAGGATATCATCACTGTTTTCCGGCAGGACGGCACAGTGATCATGCGCAAGCCGTTCGATCTCGAATTCATCGGCAAGGATCTGAGCCACAAGGTAGGCGTCAAGCAGATGCTCGCCCAACAGAGCGGATCGTTTTCCGATGCCGGAGCATTCGATGGCATTGAGCGGCTGTTTATATGGCGGGACAGCAGCCGTCCGGTTGTTGTGATGGTCGGAAAGTCCTGGAGCGATATCTTTGCTCTCTGGCGCAAGCAGGCGCTGCGCGTCGGCGGGATCATGCTGGCGCTGATCGCGTTCGTGGCCGGCGCGACGATCATGCTGGCGCGGGAAATCAAGCGGCGCGAACGCGCCGAGCACAAGCTTGAGGAACTTGCCACGACGGACGCACTGACCGGTCTGCGAAATCGCCGCAAGTTCGATCAGATCATCGCCCAGCAATGGCAGCATGCTCAGCAACGGCAGGAGCCTCTGGCGCTGCTCATGATCGATGCCGATCACTTCAAGACCTACAATGACATGTTCGGACATCAGGCCGGTGACGAGGTGCTGGTGCGGATTGCCGGCCGCATTGCCGAGGCGGCGCAGCGTGCGGGCGATTGTGCCGCGCGTTACGGCGGCGAGGAGTTCGCCGTGCTGTTGTCGGGACAGTCGATGGAAGCCGCACTGCTGATCGGCGAAAGCATTCGCACGAAGGTGGAGATGTTGTCTGCGGACCGGTGGGCAACGACCGTCAGCGTGGGCATCGCAAGTCTGGTGCCGGATGCGTCATGGCAGCCTGCAGATCTGATCGAGGCCGCGGACAAGGCGTTGTATGAGGCCAAGTCGCTCGGCCGCAACCGGTCCGTGACCGCGCCGAAAGAATTCCTGTCGCGCGTCGCGTAGAGGCATCCTTTTCAAAAGATGTTTTTTTGAGGAGCGGTGGGTAAGCCGGGTCCGCACTTGACAGTTCCGATCCGATAAAGAACAAATAGGGAACATGAAAATTCGTTACGACTCGCTGGCCATATTCCGGTGCAGCGAGCTGCCGCCAGCATCGGGAGGAGCGATCGTGTTTTTACCGGCCACGCAGAGCGACATTGACCGTTACGACCGCGCCGTCGAGAGCGCGATCGCGACATGTGGCGGCGATCTTCGCGGCGCGCTCAAGGCGCTGATTATCGCGAATGAATATCTGGAGGAGGAATTGCGGCAGGTGCTGGATGCGGTCGCAGCGCACGGCCTGACGACGATGCCCCAGCGCGACGTGGCGTAGCGGGATTTGCGGTAAAAACGATCAGGGACGATTTGCATCTCGCGTCGTCCCCGCGCAGGCGGGGACCCATGCTCCCCGAACTCTCCATTTTAGAAGGAAGCCTGAGCTATCATGCCACCGTCATCAAGGCGGTCGGTGGTTATGGGTCCCCGCCTCCGCGGGGACGACATCGAAAATGTGTCAGGCCTGTTGCATGCATTCAGGCCTGATTTCGCATGCAGCCATCGTGCATCCGTGCGACAGCACGCTCACGTCATCAGTTACTTCATCAGCTCTTTCGCCAGCGCCATGTACATCGGCAGCGAGACTGGATCGTTGGCAGCGTTGGCTGCCATTGGATGCGAGGCGTAGCGTGCGACCACCATCTCAGCGGTCGGATCGATATAGATGCTCTGGCCGTAGATGCCGCGCGCCGTGTAGGCATTGTGCTCATTGTGGGTGATCCACCACATGTCGCGATAGGACCAGCCCTTCAGCAACGTGTAGCCGGCCTTGGCGAAGTCATCCTTCTTGCCGCCCTGCGTGATGTCGGCGACGGCGGCCTCAGGAATGACTTGCTGGCCGTTGTACTTGCCCTTGTTGCGCATCATCTCGCCAAAACGCGCCAGATCGCGCAGCGCGGTGTTGTAGCCGCCGCCGCCGGATTCGGTACCGACGCTGTCGACCGAGAAGTAGCCGTCCTGTTCGGCGCCGAGTTTCGACCAGACTTCAGATGACAGCAGCGCGGCCAGAGACTGGTTCGACGCGCGCTTGACGATCCAAGCCAGCACCTCGGCGTTCGAGGTCTTGTAGGCGAAGGCATCGCCATGATTGCCTTCCTTCTGCAGCTTGACAAGGAAGTCGTAGAAGCTGCGCGGCCCGTCATAGGCCGGCGGGAGCGGCATCATTCCGCCAGCGCGGGCATAGTCGAACACTTCGGCCTTGGGATCGGAATAATTCTCCGAGTATTTCACGCCGATAGTCATATCCATCACCTGGCGCACGGTGGCGTCGCCATAGGCGCCGTCCTTCAGCTCGGGGACATACTTTGTGACCGGAGCTGCGGGATCGAGCTTGCCGTTGGCGGCCAGAACCGCGGCGAGCGTGCCGACAAACGATTTCGTCACCGAGAATGCGAGATGCGGCAGCTGCGGGCTACCTTCGCCGAAATACTTCTCATAGACGATCTTGCCCTTGTGCAGCACCACGATGCCGTCGGTATAAGTCAGTTGCAGCGCATCGTTGAAGGTGATCGGTTTGCCGTCCATGGTGGTGATGGCGACGCCGCCGAGATCGCGTTCGGCGCGCGGCAGCGGAACGACCGGTCCTTCGCCGCGCGATACGGTCACGGTCGGCACCAGTTCGCGGAAATGGCTGAACGACCAGCGCGTGTTGGGGAAGCGCGACGACGAGCCGTCGATGAAGCGGATGGTCTTGTCTGCTGGCGGCGGAAAGCCCTGCATCAGGCCAAGAGTCTTGGGATCGGTTTGTGCCGCGGTCGGCAACGGCTGGGCGGTTTGCGCGTCCGATCCGGTGGAAAGCACCATGTTGACTCCAGTCAGCGTAAGCAAGGCGACGGCATATCGTGCGGTGTGTGTGCGGATGGTCATGGCATTTCCCCGGCAGTCGTTTTTGGTTGGTGGTCTTGCAGGGAACCCTAGCCGAGCACTTCGCTGCAAACCACAGATATTGCAGCCGTGTGCGCAACAAAAAACCGCGAGACGGATGTCTCGCGGTTCGGTCGCAATCGTTCAGAATTTAAAAGCGAAAACTTACGGGCAAGGATAGCGGTTGCCGTCGTTGTTGAGGTAGGTGCCCGATGCGGGATCGTAGGAGCGATAGCGCTGCGAGCAATAGGCCGCGTTCTGCTGGGCCTGTGCCTGCGACGATGCAATGGCGCCGCCGATGATCGCGCCCGCGGCGAGACCGATGCCGACACCGGCGGCGGTGCCGCCATAACCACGGCGGTAGTAGCCACCGCGATAGCCGTAACGCGGGCCATAGCCGTAACGGCGAACAGGGTAGTACTGCACGTTCTCAATGTTGCGTGACGCCGAGGCCGCGCCGGACAGCGCTGTGCCGTTCATCAGCGGTGCTGCAGCTGCGGGCTGCGAGGCGGCAAGAGCTGCAGAACCGGCAAGCAGAGCGGCCGCGAGAATTTTTACAGTTCGCATATCTTTTCCTTTGGTATTTCAGATGGTGATGCTTCGAAACGCGATATCGCGAGTGAAAATCGCGGATACGAATGGACAATAACCTTTTCGGACGCAGAACGTTCCGGGCATCATGCCTGATGCTTTGCGATACGCAGGTTAAAACTAGGCAACAAATGCCATGCATTTTGCCCCGTGCAGCCCTTACTCGGGTGCGGGCCTGTAGCCATGGGCACGGATCGCGCGGCGATCCTTGACCACGCCGATGGTAACGCCCATCCGCTCGATCTTGGCGATCACCTTGCCGTCGAGATTGCGGTCACAATTCATATGCGTCGGCGCGATATAGAAGTCCGCATAGCGCCAGTCGGGCATGCGAATCCACTGCAGGTTCGCCCGCGCATATTCTTCATACGACACCCGTTCACCGCAGACGGCGACACGATAGGGCTGGGTCTGCGCGGTCGCGGGCTCGTTCTTGTCGAGGAAGTCGTGCAACTCCTCGACAGCTTCCGGCATGATGTTGACCCAGTAATCAGTCACGAATTTGCGCGATGCGCCTTCGAGCCCGCCGACAAGCTGGTTGTAGTAAAGATATTCATACGGGTGCAGATGGTAGAGCTTGCCCGCGGTCCAGGTGTAGCAGGTGGCGACAACCGCGAGCCACACCACCAGGGTGCTGCGGTGAAGCCGTGCCAGTGCGCTGATCGATGCGCTGAGGCCGATACCGGCGAGGATTGCAATCGCGGGAAACACGAACAGGAAATGGCGGCAGCCGTCGAGCGCTGGTCCTTCGGTGGCCACCTGACACGCAACAGGAAAGAGTGCGGTAAAGGCGACAAGGCCGATTTCGCGGCGGCGTGTGCTGCTGAATCCGCCGGCGCGCACCGGCAATAGAAGCAGCGCCAGCGTCAACAGCATGCCGCCCAGCGTCAGCAGGGGCAGCCGGATCGCGATGTAG
Organism: uncultured Afipia sp.; assembly: GCA_964594185.1. Classification (GTDB taxonomy): domain Bacteria; phylum Pseudomonadota; class Alphaproteobacteria; order Rhizobiales; family Xanthobacteraceae; genus Afipia. Next base: position 8,715 of record CAZQMD010000097.1, read on the forward strand.
GTCGGGACATAGTAGCGCGGCACATCGGCCATCTCGTAGGTCTGGCCGAACAGAATGGTACGGATGTGATAGTGGAAGTCGCCGAATGACATCAGCCCGCGGATGGGATTCAACGGCGAAAGTGCTGCCCACGGCCATGTCGCGGCCATGATGAGATAGGCGATCACAAGTGCGGGCGTGAACCACAGCGCCGAGCGCAGCACGAACCGCGTGCGCTCCTGCCAGTGGCCCATGACCGGGCGCGGGACGCTCATCAGAACGGCCAGTCCGAAATAGCCGACCAGCAGCAGACTCAGCGATTTGGTGCCGAGCGCGGCGCCGGTCATGACGCCGAAGCCGATCACATCGCGCATGCGCGGTGTCGGCAGGTCGCGGCTGGCGCGGATCAGGAAATACATCGCGCCCGCCATGAAACTGGCGAGAGGAATGGCCTTGGTGTGATTGTACATCGCGCCATACCACGAGCCGCACAGCGCCAGCGCCACGATGGTGAAGAAAGCCGCGCGCGGGCTTGCAATCAGCCGGGCGGTGGCTGCCGCCGCAGCGATGCCGCCGATACCGATCAGCGCGCACAGGAGATGCCGCAGTTCGTAAGGATCGACCGGCAGGATATAGCTCAGGCCGAGGCTGAGAATGTCGAACAGGCCGCCATACAGATAAAGATTGTCGAGCTTGAACAGCGACAGGTCAGTAAAGCCGCTCTTGTAATAAGCGATGATCAGTTCGCCGTAGCGGTGCTGCACGCCTTCGTCATTGGAAATCGCGTAGTCCTGGAAAGTCCAGAGGGCGACGGCAATCAGCGCGACAAGGGCTGCGCAGGAGGCAAGATCAAAGGCATTGCGCCGGCCGAGCCAGTGCACGCAGCGCCTCAGCCGTTCGCCGAAACCGGCGCCAGCGAGATCGCGGCCGGATAGATCCAGCCCGCCACTTATGGAATCGGTCATCCCCCGAGATTCCCCAGCCACACCATTTCAGCGCGCGGTTATGTTTTTCGGTTGCGCGCTCGCCATGCCCCCACGGCGAAGCCGATCGATTGGACCGGCTCAGCCCAACCATAGGTGTGGAAAAGGCACTTGCTCAAGGAAATTGCATTTTGCGCTGCGAAAGAAGGCGTACGCAAAAAGTATCAGACCACCACCGTTAACCGCTTCGCCGCGCGGGTGATCCCGGTATAGAGCCAGCGGGCGCGGCTGTCCTGGAAGGCAAAACTCTCGTCGAACAGGACCACGTCATTCCACTGCGAGCCTTGCGACTTGTGGACGGTCAGCACGTAGCCGTAGTCGAATTCGTCATAGGGGCGGCGCTGCTCCCACGGAATGTCCTCTATTCCGCCGCTGAAACAGTCGGAACGTACCGAGACCTTCGTGACCTTGGCTGTGCTGACGTCCTCATCTGGCGACAGCCGCATGGTGATGATCGTCGATTTCGAAGCCGTGCGCGATTTCACCCGCCACAGCCCGCCGTTAAACAGCGCCTTCTTGCGGTTGTTGCGCAAGCAAACCAGCTTGTCGCCCGCCACCGGCAACGGCTCTTCAATCCCCTGCTTCTGCCGAACCCGCATGTTATAGGCGCGGCGGGTGTTGTTGCGTCCGACCAGAACCTGATCCGCTGCCATCACGCGATCCGGATCGAGCCCGTCACGGCGCACGACTTCACTTTCGCCGAAGGTCCCGAGATCGAGCGAGCGGCCCTCGCGCACGGCCATCGACATCCGCACGATGGGATCGTCCTGCGCCTGACGGTGAACCTCGGTCAGCATCGCGTCCGGCTCGGCATCGGTGAAGAAGCCACCGCCCTGGATTGGCGGCAACTGGGCTGGATCGCCCAGCACCAGCAGCGGACAATCGAACGACATCAGGTCGCGGCCGAGTTCGGCATCGACCATCGAACATTCGTCGATCACGATCAGCTTGGCCTTGGAGGCGGGCGCGTCGTCCCACAATTCGAAGCTCGGCTGTTCCTCGCCGGATTCGCGGGTGCGATAGATCAGCGAATGAATGGTCGAGGCGTTGTCGCAGCCCTTGTTGCGCATCACCAGCGCGGCCTTGCCGGTGAACGCCGCAAACTTCACATTTCCATCGACGCCGTCGGCGATATGCCGCGCCAGCGTGGTCTTGCCGGTTCCGGCATAGCCGAACAGCCGGAATACCGGCGGCGTGCCGTTCTTGCCGGGCCTGGCCTTGAGCCAGTCGGACACGGCGCGGAGCGCCTGATCTTGGTGCGGGGTGAAGGTGGTCATGGTGAGGTGCTGGATACTTTATATAACGCCCGGTGCAAGCAGATAAACGATCCGCGAACAGACCATCTGCATAGCTGACTCGCTGTTATCGCGATGGCAAATAATACGGCGGTTCATGAAGAAACAGCCGTCGCCATTACGGCCGCTTCTCATATAAGGTTTGGCGTCAAATATCCAAAGAACCGGTGCGTGCATGGAACGCTTTTGTCTTCAGATCGCCACGGCGTTCAGCGCGCTGGTGCTGCTTGGACTCGGGCTATGCGGCATCATTCTCGGCGTTCAGTTCTTGCATGGCGTCGGCACCATCACGGTCGATAATTACTTTCGGCTGCTGTCCGGCATCATCGCGGGTATGGGCATTGTGCTGCTGTGTTCGATTCCGCATGTCGAGCGCTACCGTGAACGGTTCGGCATCCTGACGTTTATGATCGTGCTCGGCGGCCTCGCAGAACTCTATTCGGTGACGCTCCACGGCATTCCCAGTGTCGGCGCGCTGTTCGGCATGTTTATGACGCTGATCTACGCGCCGCTGTTGTGGTTGCTGCAGCGGCATGTCGCCAGGCGCGCTGCGCTACATCCGCATTGATCGCCGATGGCCGTTTTCAAACGCATCGTCATCGCTCTGGTCGTAACGTTTATTGCCGCAGTGTTCGGCCTGTTCGCCTACAACTTCTATCTGCGCTTCACGGCGGGCGATCAGCCGCCACCGGTTATCTTTGAGCGATCCGACCGGCCGTCCCGCGCCTGAGCCCGCAGGGAAAGCCGGTTGCCTCACTACGGATCGTTTCTGTAAGTTGGCGTCATACGTCCGGCGTAACGCCGGCAATGAGGGTGTCCCTCATGCAAAATAACAATAAACGGGGAGACGCCGATGACTTCCACTTCCGGATCGTTCGATTTTACGCCATTGCTGGCCGCGGGTCTGCCGCCCGCTGCAGCGAAATGGAACGGCTTTCCCAGATACAATTTCGTCGGCGGCAACAACGATGCCGACCAGGTACCGGTGGTGCGGCTGCTTGAAGCATCCACCGCAGTCTTGACGCGGGAGGGCGCGACGCTCGCGACCTACGGTCTTAACAGCGGGCCGCTCGGCTATCGTCCCTTGCGGGAATTTCTCGTCGACAAGCTGAAGCGCGATGCCGGGATCACCTGCACCGCGGACGAAATCCTGATCACGTCGGGGTCGCTGCAGGGGCTCGATCTGGTCAACAGCCTGCTACTCTCGCCTGGAGACACCGTGCTGATCGAGCAGGAATGCTATCAGGGATCGATCACGCGGCTGGTCCGGCGAGGCATCAACATCATCGGCATCCCCCTCGACAATGATGGGATGCGGGTAGACGCGGTTGCGTCTGCATTGGGAGACCTGAAGAGCAAGGGTGTCCGGCCGAAATACATCTACACCATTCCGACGGTGCAGAATCCCACCGGCACGATCATGAGCGAACAGCGTCGAAGCGAACTGCTCAAGCTGTCGGAAGATTACGGCGTGCCGATCTTCGAGGACGATTGCTATGCGGATTTGATTTGGAGCGGCAAGCGTCCGCCCGCACTTTATGCGATGAGCAAGACGGGCGGCGTCATTCACATCGGATCGTTTTCGAAGTCGGTCGCACCGGCCCTGCGCGTTGGTTACGTCGTGGCGCCGTGGGCGGTGCTGTCGCGTATACTGCCGATCAAGACCGATGCGGGCTCCGGCGCGCTGGAGCAGATGGTGCTGGCGGAATTCTGCGCCACGCATTTCAACGACCATGTGCCGAAGCTTGCGCGCGGTCTCCGCCTCAAGCTCGAAGCGATGATGGAGGCGCTGGCCGAGCAGTTCGGCACGGCTGCCGAATTCGACGATCCGCCGGGCGGCATTTTTCTGTGGGTCAAGCTGCCGGACAATGTCGATACGATGAAGCTGTATCAGGCTGCACTGGCCGCGGGCATCGCAATCAATCCGGGCACGGAATGGTCGGTCAATGCCGGATACAGCAAGAGCCGCTTGCGGCTGTGTTTCGCCAGCCCGTCGGTGCAGGATATTCGCGAGGGCGTTGCGGCGCTGGCCGAGGTGTGCCGCAAGGAGTTCGGTGTGCCGAGCCGCAGCGCGAATGTGGAGCGGAAGGCCTCCATCTAACGAAAACGCCAGCGCAATGCGCTGGCGTTCACTAATGCCTGCCGGCTGAACTAAGCCGCAGCGACACCGCGCAGGTCGCCGGAATTCGGCGGCGGGATCGGCTGGCCGTCGTCGGCATATTCATTGAGCTTGTTGCGCAGCGTGCGGATCGAGATGCCGAGGATGTTGGCCGCATGGGTGCGGTTGCCGAGGCAGTGCTTCAGCGTCTCGAGGATCAGGTCGCGTTCCACATCGGCCACGGTGCGACCGACCAACGCGCGGGTGACCTGCTCGGCGGCGAAGGTCGCGTGCGCCACGGCGGGCGGCGTCCTTGTCGTATCGAGACGGTCGCCGTCCGGCGACAGGATCGCATCCGCGCCGATCTCGTCGCCGCTCGCCATCAGCACCGCGCGATGCATGGTGTTTTCGAGTTCGCGGACGTTGCCCTGCCAGCGATTGGTGGTGAGCACGCGGCGCGCTTCGGCGGAGATCGGCCGCAGCGGAACGCCGTTGGCGTCTGCGTATTTCTTCGCGAAATGCTGCGCGAGTTCGAGAATATCTGCGGGACGGTCGCGCAGCGCCGGGATCTTCAAGTTCACGACGTTGAGCCGGAACAGCAGGTCCTCGCGGAAGGTGCCAGCCTTGACGGCGTCGGCGAGGTTGCGGTTCGAGGTGGCAATGATGCGGATGTCCACCGGCACGGGGCGGGTGCCGCCGACGCGGTCGATCACGCGCTCCTGAATTGCGCGGAGCAGCTTGGATTGGAGACGCACGTCCATTTCCGAGACTTCGTCCAGCAGCAGCGTGCCGCCGGTGGCTTCCTCGAACTTGCCGATGCGCCGCGCGATGGCGCCGGTGAACGAGCCTTTCTCGTGACCGAACAGTTCGGACTCCAGAAGATGTTCCGGGATCGCGGCGCAGTTGATCGAGATGAACGGCTTCCTGGCGCGCTGCGAGCGGGTATGAACGTAGCGTGCCAGCACTTCCTTGCCGGTGCCGGATTCGCCGGTGATCATCACGGACGCATCCGAGCCCGCGATCTGCTGCGCCAGCTTGACCACGCGCGCCATGGCATCATCACGATAGATCAGGTCGCGCGAGTCATTGGCGACGGCGGCGAGCACCGCGGCGATCAGTTCCGGATCGGGCGGCAGCGGGATGTATTCTTTCGCGCCGGCATGAATGGCTGCGACCGCGGCCCGTGCATCGGTGGTGATGCCGCAGGCGACGATCGGCACGTGGATATGTTCGGCTTCCAGCCGGATCACCAGGTCGCGGATGTCGAGAGCGACATCGACCAGCAGCAGATCGGCGCCCTTGCCGCCGCGTACCACGCGCATCGCCTGTTCCGAGTCCTCGGCGTGAGTCACCGTCGCGCCATTTTCCATGGCGATCTTGGTGGCGGTGGTGAGCTGGCCCTTGAGCGTGCCAACGATGAGAAGCCGCATGATGGTCTCCTGTTATTCTCTTGTTCGCTTTCCGGGCCATTCTCGGCGCCGGTGTCGTGCTGAATTAGGAACGTTCCGCCTTGATGATTTCGGTCATGGTCACGCCGAGCTTGTCTTCCACGAGGACCACTTCGCCGCGTGCCACCAGCCGGTTGTTGACGTAAATATCGATCGCCTCGCCGACGCGCCGATCCAGTTCGAGCACGGTGCCGGGGCCGAGCTTCAGCAATTCGGAGACGTCCATTTTGGAGCGTCCGAGCACCGCGGAGACCTGAACAGGAACGTCGAAGACGGCTTCGAGATCGGCGGCAATGCGTCCGACATAATCGTTGTCGTCGAACATGCTCTGATCGTCCGGCAGCGATGTGTCTGCGGCGTTGAGATCGGGCAGCGGGACGTTGGTGTCTGTGTCGCTCATGGTCGTTCCTCATGGCCGGGAATTCCGGCCTGATTTCGGGATGCCAGATAGCGTCCCACGAGTTCTTGAATCTTGGCGTCGATGGTGGAGCGGTCGAGGGTCACGCCGCCGTCGGCCCATTCGATCCTGCAATCGCCGGTCGGGATCTCCGGCTCAGCCAGAATGACGAGTTTGCCTTCGAAGCCACATTGTTTGGCGAGTTGCTCAATCCGGACGCGTGCAGCGTCATACAAAGCATCGTTGATCCGCACCACGAGATGCGGGGTTGCGGTCAGATGCCGGAAACAGTCACTGACCAGCGCCATCATCTCGGTCAGGGGTTCGGCTGCGATCAGTTCGGTGCAGAGCTTGCGGGCGACCGCGAGCGCGACATCCACGGCTTCGGTTTCCATCCGCTCTTCGATGGTCGAGAACCGGCCCGCGATGGCTTTGATGGCAATCCCGATTTCCTCGAGCGCCAGCGCGGCGCGCCGGTCGCTTTCGGCCTTGGCCTCATGTCGTGCGGCATCGAAGCCGGCGCGATAGCCGCGCGCTTCCGCTTCCGCGATCTGCTGCGCGATCTCGACAGCGTTCGCCGCACGTTCCTTGGCGGCGTCGGGAGCTGCGAAGTCGTGGTCGAACAGGAATTTTGCGGGTGCGCCCATCAGTACACCAGTTCGTCGTCAGCGCGGTTTTTCTGCAGCATGATTTCGCCCTTGGCCGCGAGATCCTTGGCGAGATTGACCAGCAGCGCCTGCGCCTCGTCGACGTCGCGCAGACGCACCGGACCGGCGGCAGCCATGTCGTCCATCAGCATCTTGGCGGCGCGGCTGGACATATTGCCCATGAAGAAGCTGCGCACCGTCTCGTTGGCGCCCTTCAGTGCGATACCGAGCTTGTCCTTGTCGACATGGCGCATCAGCGTCTGGGCCGAACCGGCGTCCAGCTTGACCAGATCGTCGAAGGGGAACATCAGCGCCTTGATGCGCTCGGGCGCGTCGCGGTTTT
>CAZQMD010000098.1:0-15889 GCA_964594185.1 uncultured Afipia sp.
GACGCCGCCCTCGACCGGACCGCTGAGGACCCCCGTCTGACCATCGATGCCCGCACCGGGCAGATCATTCGCTTCAATCCGGCGCAGGCGGTCGATGAGCGGATGATGGCGGTCTATGGCCCGCCCGGCCCGCCGCCGTTGGCCTATGCCGGTTATGAGAACCGCCGCGGATCGTTGCTGGACCTTCGCCATGCGCCGCGCCCGCCGGTCTCGGTGCCGAAGGCCGCAGCGCGTCCCGCAACGAAAGCCGCGAGCCGCAATGCGCAACCCGCGCCAACCGGGACTACGACGACACCGGTTGCGGCACCCGCGCAGCAGGCGGCTGCGCCTGCAGCCGGGACTCCTTCAAACACCGCCCCGGTGGAGAGCAAGCCTGCGGCTGCGACAGTGGGCGTCGCCGGAGCGTCCGCGCCATCGACGCTGAAACTGTGGCCCACGCAAGCAATGCCTGATGCGCAGACGCTGGAATGAGGCGCGTTACGTGCAACCGACCAGCGTCGCGCTGCGGACGAACTTGCGTTCAAGCAGGTTTTTCTGCCGAAGACAGAGCTGCAGTCTGCAATCTTAGATTGTAAAATACCTATTTACCTCCCGCCCCAGAAATGCCTTAATTCGCCGCATTTCAGCTGGGGAATTTTCAATGAAGTATTTGAATTTGCTGCTCGCTTGCGCGTGCCTGGCCGGCTGCGCAGGTCTTCCGGAGGCGGAAAAAGCCTCCCAACTTGGCGACGCGATCACAGCAAGCGGAAAGCTGGTGCGTGACTCGATCTCTGCGAACCGCACCAACGCCATTCGGAACGGTGAAGAGGTCCAGGCAAGCAACCTGCTTCGCAGCAAGGAAATCAGGCCGTCGCCATCGGAAGTGGCGATGACAAGCCGCGCGAATGCGCAGCAGGTGGCAGGCACTCCCGAGGCGATCAAGGACGCCAAGGCGGCCTACGACAAGGCAAGGGCGCAGCAAATCGCGGCCAAACAGGCCGGCTTCGCCTTTACACTTGCCGATGCGCCGACAAGCCAGATCAACGGTCTTCAGAACAGCGCCCAGATACAGGCCGCCAAGGCTCTGGAAGGTTATGGCGATGCGCTCAAGAAGGCGATCGACGAAGGCACGATCGAGAAACTCGAGCAGGCCTCCATCAAACTGGGCGATGCCACCAGCAACATCGTCACCGCCGCTTCGCCCCTGTCCGCGCCCATCGCGGGGCCGGCCCTGAAAGTGGGGTCTCGCGTGGCCGGATTCCTTATGGGACATGCCTACGCCAACGAAATCCAGGCCATCATCATCGCGAGGAACAGGGACGTCATCGCGGTGGCGAAGCTGCTCAAGGAAGACATGGCGTTAGTCGCGGACTCAGTGAAACGCCAGGCGGATTTCTTTGAAATTCAGCGAAAGGCGAATCTCCAGCTCATTGGAGAGGATCCGAACGTCACGCGCCTGCAACTCTACAACGAGTATTACACTGCGCGGAAGGAAGCGGGCACCATGCGTGCGACGGCTGTCGCTGCCGCGAAGTACGTGGAAATTCTGGACGCACTCGTTGAGGCACATGCCGCGGTCGCCGCAGCCGATCCCAATTCCGAACTTTTCCTGAAACGCTTTGTGGTGTTGGCGGACGATCTGGCTGCGCTGATCAAAGCCGCCAAGAAGGAGGCTTGAAATGGCGACTCTCGAGGAAGCAAAAGCACTTCTGGCCAAGGCGTCGCAACGGTTTCACGAGACCGAAATCAAGTGGCAGCCCTCGCTGTGGGACAGTTCGGATTTCGGACTCCAGCCGCAAGACAAGAACCCGTTCAACGATTTTTTTTCCAACTTTCTCGGCACGCGGCCGACTGCTCCGTCCGCGCCGCGAATTTTCAGCCAGAAGGACGCGCCGCGCGCGTTGCGGGCCTGTTTCGATGTTCTCTACGCATTGGGGACGCGTTCGACCGATGCGGCGGACACATTGGCCTACGCCAAGGCGATGGACGGGGTTTCCACCGAACTCGATTTCATCGCGCAACAGCGTCTCCTGAGCAGAACAAAGGCTTACGCGCCATTTACCGCGGCCTTCAAGGCGGCGGCCAAGACACTCAAGGAAGCCAAGGCGAAAGCAGATGAACTGGCCCAGAATTTGGGTCTGGCTGCGGATGTCCTGACGGCTTTCTCAAAGATCGTCGCGGTGGTCTAGTTCTTCCGGTGCGAAGGTTGCGCATAAAAAACGCCCCGGGGCACCGGGGCGTTTTGCAGTCTGGGAGGTTCGATAGAGCCTGAAGTTTAGGCTGCGGCCTGTTCCGCGACCTTCGGCGCGGTGGCCGAGGAGGTAATCGGAATCTGGCGCGGCTTGGCGGCTTCGGGAATCTCGCGGACGAGATCCACATGAAGCAGGCCGTTCTCAAGCGAGGCGTTCTTCACCTGGACGAAGTCGGCAAGCTGGAACTGGCGCTCGAAGGCGCGAGACGCGATCCCGCGATAGAGCACTTCGGCGCCCTGGCCGTTTTCGTTGGCAGCTTTTTCGCCCTTGATCGTCAGGGTGTTTTCCTTGGCGACGATCGAGATTTCATTCGGGGAAAAGCCGGAGACGGCGACGGAAATCCGGAAGTTGTTCTCGCCGGTGCGCTCGATGTTGTAGGGCGGATAGCCCGGCGAGCTTTCGCTGGTCGACTGGTCGAGCAACGAGAAAAGACGGTCAAAACCGACGGTGGAACGATAGAACGGGGTGAGATCGAAGCTACGCATGTTAGTCCTCCAAAGTGAGCGACCGGCGCGTTCTCAGGCGGGACAGAGATGCCATCGGGCAGCGGTGGTGCTGCCTCGGAGACTGTCTCGCATGCACAACGCGCCACTCTTTTCAAAGAGCAGACAACCCGCCATTGGGCCGGGTTTTCGTTCTGCGTGCAGCCTTAACTGGCCTGCACGAAACTGATATGGGAGAGGCCTTTCGGCGTTCAAGAGGCTATCCAGCCCAACTTTTTTGCCCTCACTATCCTTCTGTTTCCGATTCCTTGCCCCGGTCCCCATCCCACGGTCCTCATGACGCTCGTTTCCATTCCGGCCAATCCCGTTCCCGACAATGTCGTCAGCGGAACCATCAAGACGCCCGACGGCGCCGAACTGCGCTTTGCGCGCTGGCAGCCGCCGGCGGGGCGCAAGGGCACGGTCTGCGTCTTCACCGGGCGCGGCGAGAGCATCGAGAAATATTTTGAGACCGTGCGCGAACTGCGCGAGCGCGGCTTCGCGGTGGCGATGATCGACTGGCGCGGGCAGGGGCATTCCTCGCGTCAGTTGCGCGATCCGCGCAAGGGTTACGTCCACCGGTTTTCCGACTTCGAGACCGATGTCGAAACTTTCGTGCAGCAGGTGATGATGCCGGACTGTCCGCCGCCTTATTACGCGCTTGCTCATTCCATGGGCGGCGCGGTGATGCTGCGGGTGGCGCATGCCGGCAAGCGCTGGTTCGACCGCATGGTGCTGTCCGCGCCGATGATCGATCTGCCGGGCTATGCCACCAAACTGCCGACGCGCATTCTGGTGCGCACGCTGCGCTGGCTCGGCATGGGCGGCCGTTATGTGCCCGGCGGCACCGGCGAACTCACCGGCACAAACAGCTTCGTCAACAATCCGCTGACATCCGATCCGGTGCGCTACGCGCGCAATGCTGCAATTTTCGAGGAAGACCCGACGCTCGGCATCGCATCGCCAACGATTGCCTGGGCCGACAGTGCATTCAAGGCGATCGTCGAATTCCGCGAGGCGAGTTATCCGTCGCAGATCAGGCTGCCGATTCTGATGATGGCCGCGAGCAGCGACACCATTGTCTCCACTGCAGCCATCGAAGAATTCGCCTATCACCTGCGCGCCGGATCGCATCTGGTGATCGCGGGCTCACGGCATGAAATCCTGCAGGAGCAGGATCGCTATCGCCAGCAGTTCTGGGCGGCGTTCGACGCCTTCATCCCCGGCACGCCGCTGTTCAAGTAGCGTCAGTTCGCCTTCGGCGCTGTATTGGTGACCGGCGGCTCGGTCGCCGCCTGTGCCGCACGGCCGACGCTGACACTGAGCAGGCCCTGGCCCCAGATACGCTTGGCGACGCGCTTGGTGTCTTCCAGCGTCACCGCATCGACAATCGCGTTGCGCTTCTCGATGTAGTCGATGCCGAGGTCATCGATCTGATACTGCAGCAGCGCAGTGGCGAATTTCGACGAGGTGTCGAGCGCCAGCATCTGCGAGCCCTTGAGATAGGACTTGGCTTCATCCAGTTCTGTCTGCGTCGGGCCTTCGTTGCCCATGCGCGCGATCTCGCTGGCGATGGTGTCCAGCGTTTCTTTCGCCTTGTCGGCGCGGGTCGCGGTGGAGCCTGCAAACAGCGACGACTTCTTCAGCCAGATCAGCGATTGCGACACCGAATAGACCAGTCCGCGCTTCTCGCGGACTTCCTTGTAGAGCCGGGTCGACAGCGTGCCGCCGCCGAGAATGTGGTTGACGATGTAGGCCGCCATGAAATCGGGATCGTTCCGCGCAACGCCGGGTCCGCCGAAATTCACCGAGGTCTGCGGTACGTCCACAATCGCCGAGGTGTGCTTCGGCGGCTTCGCGGCCTCGACCATCGGCACCGGCACGAGGTCAGCCTTGGCGGGCAGGGGGCCGAATGTCGAATCGAGCAGTTTGCCGAGGGCCTCGGGCGTGATGTCGCCGACCACGGCGACTTTCAGCGTGTCTTTGGCAATCACGCGCCGTGCATAGTCCTTGAGGTCCGCAGCCTGAATTGCCGGAAGACTTTCGAGCGTGCCGTTCGGCGCACGCGCATAGGGATGGGTGCCGTAGGCCTGTTCCCAGAACTTGCGGCCCGCGATCGACACCGGATTGGTGGTCTCGCGGCGTGCGCTCGACACCATCTGCGCGCGGACACGCTCCAGCGGTTCGCTGTCGAACCGCGCAGACGTCAGCGCCAGCCTCAAAAGATCGAACGCCTCGTCGCTGTTTTCCTTCAGCATCCGCATCGAGCCGCGCAGATGATCGCGGGTCACCGAAAAGCTCATTTCGATGGCGCGCCGTTCAAGACGCTCGTGAAACGTTTTCGAGTCGAGATCGGCGGCGCCTTCATCAAGCATGTTGGCGGCGAACGATCCGGTGCCAGGCTTGTCGGCAGGGTCCTGCGACGAGCCACCGGCGAAGGCGTACTCCATCGACACCAGCGGCACAGTGGCGTCCTGCACGAACCAGGCTTCAATGCCGCCGGGCGAAACGATGCGCTGAACTTTCGCGGCGGCGGAGGCCGGTGTGACGAAGGCGGCCAGCGAAGCCGTTGCGGCGAGAAGGGCGGCTGCGAGAGATGGCAGTTGGCGGCGAGTGACAATCACGAACGTTTCTCCTCGCGCTTTGCGCTGGCTGCGGCCGGTTCCTTGACCAGATAGCCGGTGGCGGACCGCTTCTTGTCCAGCCACGTTTGCGCAGCTTCGCGAACCTGCTCTGCGGTCACCGCGCGAATGCGATCCGGCCATGCGCGGACATCTTCGACACTGAGACCGACGGTGATGGCTGCGCCATACCAGCGCGCCAATGTGGTCTGGCTGTCCTGCGCGTAAACCGCCTGTGCAATCATCTGGGTCTTGATGCGCTCAAGTTCTTCGGCAGAGACCGGGCTTTGCGCCAGCTTCGCGATCACTTCATCGATCGCCTGCTCGACCTGCGGAAACTCCACGCCGGGTTTCGGCGACGCCGAAATGCCGAACTGGGTCGGATCGACTCCCGTCCCCTGGTACCAGGCACCTGCGCTGACCGCGAGCGGCTTGTCCACGACCAGTGCGCGATAGAGCAGCGAATTGCTGCCGGTGCCCATCAGTTGCGCCAGCACTTCGAGCGCGGAGCTTTGCTCCGGCGCGGCAGTGACTGACGACGGCACGAGATAGTAGCGGCGCACGCTCGGCTGCTCGACGCGCGGATCGGAAAGCGTCACGGTGCGCGGGCCGGCGGGCGTCGGCTCCTGCGGCCTGATCCGGCGGGGCGGGATCGCAGGCTGCGGCGGAATCTTGCCATAGGCCGCTTCGACCATCGGGCGGACTTCATCGACGCTGACATCGCCTGCGATAATCAGCGTGGCGTTGTTGGGGGCGTAAAAGCGCTTGTAGAACTCCAGCGCGTCCTCGCGGTTGAGTTTCTCGATCTCCTGATGCCAGCCGATCACCGGACGGCCATAGGGATGATTCAGATACAGCGCCGCCATGATCTGCTCGGTCAGCCGCGCATCCGGGCTGTTGCCGACGCGCATGTTGTATTCTTCGAGCACCACGTCGCGCTCGGGCAGGACGTTTTCATCCTTGAGGATGAGGCCGGTCATGCGGTCGGCCTCGAAAGCCATCATGGTCGCGAGCTGGTCGCGCGCCACGCGCTGGTAATAGGCGGTGTAGTCGTAGGACGTGAAGGCGTTTTCATTGCCGCCGATGCGCGACACCAGCTGGGAGAATTCTCCGGCCGGATGCGCGGCGGTGCCCTTGAACATCAGGTGTTCGAGGAAATGCGCGAGGCCGGATTTGCCGGGCGTCTCGTCGGCGGAGCCGACCTTGTACCAGATCATCTGCGTGACAACCGGCGTGCGGCGATCGGGGATGACCACGACATGAAGGCCGTTGCTGAGCGTAAAGGTTGCGGGCGCCGCCGCTGTTTGCGCGGCTGCGCCGTGGCTCAGCGCAGGCGCGAAGAGCAGGCCGATCGCAGCGAAGACCTGAACGATAAGGGAGCGGGAGTTTGTCATGATGGTCTACCGGATCGCAGATTTATCGCCCGGACAACATTCAAATCCGCGAGAGGCGACACTGCGGGACCTGAAACGATCACACTTTGAGGATCAGCGAGTGAGAATCGGCGGATGAAGGATCGCGATCACAGGGCCGCAGGGGTCAGCATGACACTGCGGCCGTGGGGTTCACTCCCAGCGCTTTTCGCACCGGCCGCTGGCGCTGTCGCAGGTTTCCTTCGGAGCCTTCAGCTGGCCGACACCATAGGCATAGTTCGGTGACGGCGTCTGGTATCCGCTCGGGGGCTGCGTGAGTTCGGTGCGCTCGGGCTCGCTGGTGAATTTTTCGGTTTCGGTCTTCTTGCTGCTGAACGGGTTGGAGAAAATGCCGCCGCTGTATCCGAGATCAGACGGCATCATCATCAGCGGTGCGTTCGAATTGTTGCCGCCCGGCGTGTTCGTCTCGGCGGTCCTGCTGCGCGGTGCGCGCTTGTTCAGTTCGCTCGGCATCAGCGGCATGCGCGCTTCTTCCGGGCTCATCGCCTTCTGCTTGGATGCCTCGCGGGCTGCCTTGCGTTCGGCTTCGTCCGGATCCTTCGGCCAGTTCGGGGCCAGCTTCCGCTTGCCGGTTTGCGGCGGCGGAAGATCGACCTTGGACGGAACCACCAGCGGCGAGCGCTCACGATAATCGATGCTGCCGTCCTCGAGCTTGCGGCCACCGAGACCGCTCATCAGGTTATCCATCAGCTTCTGTTCGAAGGTCTTGCCGTCGTCTTCCTCTTCATCCTGCGCATGGACGGGGCCGGTGCCCAGCACCAGGCCGACGCCCAGCAGCACCGCGGCGAGCCGCAGCGCGCGTGTCACGCGGCGTGAGGAGAGTTGCAAGCCTGAACCGATGCCGCCCGTCATTGCGTTCATCCTGATCCGTTGTCCAAACACGTTATCAGCGATGCGGCCGTATCGCCGCAAGTCATTCCGTCGCAAGCGAAATTGCGCGTGCCAAGCGTATCCCCTTCTATCGGGGCCTTTTTGCGGCATCCGGGGTTACAAAGGAGTCATACAGGAGGGCCGCTACCCCGGCAACGATGGCCACGTCGGCAAGGTTAAACACGTACCAGTTGTAGGTTTTACCGCCGATTTCGATGTGAAACAGGGCGAAATCAACCACTGCGCCATAGGCCAGCCGGTCAATCGCGTTGCCGATGGCGCCGCCGATGATCAGCCCAAGGCCGATGACCGCAAGCCGGGTCCCGGATTTTGCCATCCAGATGCCCAGGACAATGATCGCCAAGGCCTTGAACGCCAGCAGCAGGGTCTGCCCGGCCGGGCCTGAATCCTGGAACCAGCCGTAGCTGATCCCCGTATTCCAGGCGAGCACCAGATCGAAGAACGGCGTGATCCGCACGGTGCCGCGCGGGCCGAGTTCGAACACGTTCAGCAGCCAGAGTTTCGACGCCTGATCGATCAGCAGGGCTGCGACGGCGGCGATCAATCCGGAGCGGAACAGCGGACTCACGCGCCGAGCGCCTTCCATTCACGCAGCGCCTGCGCGTCGCGGGGCGAAACATCCGGATAGTCCGGATCGTCACCGACCGTCGGCAGGATCTTCCACGACCGCGCGCACTTGGTGCCGACCGCCTTTTCGACCACCACGGCCACGCCCGGTACGTCGTTCAGCGTGAACGCACCGGCGGGCGCGTCCTCATTGGTGACCATGGCATTCGACGTGATGCAGACTTCGGCGAGGTCGACATCAAAGAGCGTGGCGAAGATCGCCTTGTCGGACACGTACACCAGCGGCGACGCTTCGAGCGACGAGCCGATGCGCTTGGCGGCGCGCTCGACTTCCAAGGCGCCGGTAACGACGCGGCGCACGTCGCGGATTGTTTCCCACTTCTTGGCGAGCGCGTCGTTGCGGAAACGATCCAGATCGTCGCGGAACGTGGTCAGGTGCACCGACGGCTCGGCATCGGGGCGGTACATCCGCCACGCTTCGTCCGCGGTGAAACTGATCGCGGGGGCGAGCCATTTCAGGATCGCATCGCAGAGGATGTCCACAGTGGTCAGCGCCGCCTTGCGGGCGAGCGACGACGGCGGATCGCAGTACAGCGTGTCCTTGCGGATGTCGAAGTAGAACGCCGACAGTTCGGTGTTCATGAAATTCGCCAGCGTCGCGATCACCGTCTTGTAGTCGAAGTTCGCGTAAGCCGGGCGCACGATGGCGTCGACTTCGCTTAAGCGATGCAGCATCAGTTGCTCAAGCTCGGGCATCTCGCTGAAGGAGACGGCGTCGCTGCGCTTGAAATGATGCAGCGTGCCCAGCATCCAGCGAATGGTGTTGCGCAGCTTGCGGTAGGTTTCGATGGTGTTCTTGATGATTTCCGGGCCGATGCGCTGATCGTCGGAATAATCGGTGGCGCAGACCCACAGGCGCAGGATATCCGCACCGGAATCCTTGATGACCTTCTGAGGCTCGGTGGTGTTGCCGAGCGACTTCGACATCTTGCGGCCGTTCTCGTCCAGCGTGAAGCCGTGAGTCAGCACCACGTCATAGGGCGCACGTCCGCGCGTGCCGCAGGACTCCAGCAGCGAGGAATGAAACCAGCCGCGATGCTGGTCGCTGCCTTCAAGATACATGACGGTGTCCTTGCCGCCATCGACCTTGCGCTTGATCCCGGCGAGGCCCGGAAAATGCACCGGGTCTTCGAGCACGAACGCGTGGGTCGAGCCGGAGTCGAACCAGACGTCGCAGATGTCATTGACCTTCTGCCATTCCTCATTGGCATGCGAGCCGAGGAAGCGCTCGCGCGCGCCGTCTGCGTACCACGCATCCGCGCCTTCCTTCTCAAATGCATCGGCGATGCGCTTGTTGACGGCTTCGTCCTGCAAGATCTCGGCGGAGCCGTCGCCCTTCTCGCGGACGAACACGGCAATGGGCACGCCCCAGGCGCGCTGGCGCGAAATCACCCAGTCCGGGCGGCCTGCGATCATGCCGGTGATGCGGTTCTGGCCCTGCTCAGGCACCCAGCGGGTGACGCTGATGGCCTGCAGCGCGCGGGCGCGCAGCGTGTCGCCAGATTTTGCCTTGCCGTTGTCGGAAATATCCTTATCCATCGCGATGAACCACTGCGGCGTGTTGCGATAGATCACCGGCTTTTTCGAGCGCCATGAATGCGGATACTGGTGCTTGAGGCGCGAACGCGCCAGCAGCATGCCGCGCGCGATCAATTCCTTGATCACGGCCTCGTTGGCATCACCCTTCTCGCCTTTCTCGGTGAGAACACGCCTTCCAGTAAAGCCCGGCGCATGCTCGGTCAGCGCGCCGTCGGCATCGACCGTGTAGGGAATGACCGAACTGATGCCGCGCGCTTCGAGGTCGCGCGCATTGGCGGTCCAGACGTCGAAGTCCTCGCGGCCGTGGCTTGGTGCGGTATGCACGAAGCCGGTGCCGGTGTCGTCGGTGACGTGATCGCCAGCCAGCAGCGGCACAACGAACTCATAGCCTCCGGCAAATCCCTTGAGCGGGTGGCTGCACTCGATCGCATCGAGAATGTCGGCGGAGACGTCACCAGCTTTCTCATACGAGGTCACGCGCGCCTGCTTGAAGACGTCTTCGGCGAGCTTGTCGGCGAGGATCAGAAGATCGCCGGTCTTCGCCCAGTTGTCGGCGGGCGCGTCGGTGATCTTGTAGAGGCCATAGGAAATCTTCGGCGAGAAGCTGATGGCGCGGTTGCCGGGCAGCGTCCATGGCGTGGTGGTCCAGATCACCACCGGGGCCTCGGCAAGGCGGCCATGCGCGGCGTTGACCGGAAACTTCACCCACACCGCGTCCGACGTATAGTCCTCGTATTCGATTTCGGCTTCGGCCAGCGCGGTTTTCTCGACCACGCTCCACATCACCGGCTTCGAGCCACGATACAGCGTGCCGTTGGCGGCGAACTTCATCAGTTCGCGGGCGATCTGCGCCTCGGCGGGAAAGGTCATCGTCATATAGGGATGCGACCAGTCGCCGATCACGCCGAGGCGCTTGAACTCCTCGCGCTGGATGTCGACCCACTTCTGCGCGAAAGCACGGCACTCCTGCCGGAATTCGATGATCGGCACCGCGTCCTTGTTCTTGCCCTTGGAGCGGTATTCTTCCTCGATCTTCCATTCGATGGGCAGGCCGTGACAATCCCAGCCCGGCACGTAGTTGGAATCGAAGCCGAGCATCTGCTGGCTGCGCGTCACCACATCCTTGAGGATCTTGTTGAGCGCGTGACCGATATGGATGTTGCCATTGGCGTAGGGCGGGCCGTCATGCAGCACGAACTTTGCGCGGCCCTTCGCGCTCTCGCGCAGCTTGCCGTAGAGGTCGATCTCGTTCCAGCGCTCGAGAATCTTCGGCTCCTGCTGCGGCAGGCCCGCGCGCATCGGAAACTCCGTCTGCGGCAGATAGAGAGTGCTGGAGTAGTCGTTGCCGTCGGCTTTGGGGGCGGCGGGCTTTTGAGGCTTGTCGGACATGAATGCTCTGGCTTGGATCGAATGGCGGCTTGGATCGAATGGCGGCTTGGCTCGAATGGCGCTGGCGTGCACGGAACGTGCGACGATGAAGTCGATCCCGGTCTTGCGCCGAGCGGGTTCGCTCAGGCGGAAGCCGGGCCGCTAATGCCGATTATGGTGCGCCGCGCCAACATGAGGCCTAGATAGCAGGCATGGGGGGCATCGGAAAGGCCCGTAAGCCGCTCAATTCGTGACAATTCCGAGCTTCGGGAATGCATCGGGGGCCGCCGCCAGCATGGCACGGGCCTTTGCGCTGTCGTCATCCATCTGGCGCACCAGTGCGTCGATGCTGTCGAACTTCAATTCTTCGCGGATGAAGCCGATGAAGGCGATGTCGAGCGGCCGGCCGTAAAGGTCGCCCTTGAAGTCGAACAGGAACACTTCCAGCAGCGGCGCGCCGTTGTCGAAAGTCGGGCGGCGGCCGAACGAGGCGACGCCGCCGACGCGCGTATCGCCGATCCCGGCGCGCACGGCATAGATGCCGTGCCTGAGGCCGCAGGCCGGATCGAGCCGGATGTTCGCGGTCGGATAGCCGAGATCGCGGCCGCGCTTTTCGCCGTGTACGACCTCTCCCGAAATGAACCAGGGATAGCCGAGCAGCGTGTTGGCTTCGCCGATCTGGCCCTGACCCAGCGCGTTGCGGATCGCGGTGGAGGACACCGCGCTGCCGTCCGCATCGATATGGCTCTGGACGTGGACCTCGATGCCGAGTCTGGGACCTTCGGCGGCGAGCAATGCGGGCGAGCCGGTGCGGCCCTTGCCGAAGTGGAAGTCGAAGCCGACGGAGATGGCACTGACGCCGAGCCGTCCGATGAGATCCTGGTTAATGAAATCCTGCGCCGTCGTGCCGGCACGCCCGGCGTCGAATGTCATAACCACGGCCCCATCGAGCCCGGTGCCCGCCAGCAGCCGCAGCTTGTCGTTCAGGTCGGTCAGCTTGAACTGCGGCGTGTTGGGACTGAAGAAACTGCGCGGATGCGGCTCGAAGGTCACCGCATAGGCCGGCTTTCCACGCTTGCGGGCCATGTCGAGAGCCGCCGAAATCACGGCCCGGTGGCCGAGATGAACGCCATCGAAGTTGCCGAGCGCCACCGCCGCGCCCTTGGTGATCGCGCTGGCGGGTGTGGTGTCACGAATGACGGTGAAGGGTGTCGTCATGAGGCTCGGCAGGAAGATATTAAAGATATTGGAAAAACCGGCCGGACCTGACCCCGGAGCGGTATCGAAGTCAAGCCGCTGGACCGGGCAGTTTGGGCACAAGTTGAAGGTATTCCGTCGCCGCCGGATTAACGGGCTGTTTAAGCCGCCGGTGCTAGGTTCGCCCCGACTGCGATGTCAGAAGATATCCGCAAGGTTATACAACGCATGCCGGTTGCTGCGTTCGAGGGAGAAAATCAGCGATGGCTATGGACTTGTCGATGCCGGTTCTGGTTGTGGACGACTACAACACGATGATCCGCATTATCCGCAATCTGCTCAAGCAACTCGGTTTCGAGAATATCGACGACGCCAGCGACGGTTCAGCGGCCCTGAACAAGATGCGCGGCAAGAAGTACGGTCTGGTGATCTCCGACTGGAACATGGAGCCGATGACCGGCTACGATCTGCTCAAGGAAGTGCGCAGCGACCCGAACCTCGCGACCACGCCTTTCATCATGATCACGGCTGAATCGAAGACGGAAAACGTCATTGCCGCCAAGAAGGCCGGCGTGAACAATTACATCGTCAAGCCGTTCAACGCCGCGACGCTCAAGACCAAGATCGAGGCGGTGTTCCCGGACAACGTGCCGGCGTAAGAGCCGCGCTTACAGGTTACAGAATTCCGATGCCCGGCCTCGCGCCGGGCATTTTGCGTTTGAGATGAAGATTGGCGTGATGACGCTCGCGAAACATGCGATGTCGTCCCCGCGAAGGCGGGACCCATACTCCCTGAACTATCGGATGAATACCGATCCTAAACGCGGCGACTTCAGGCATCGCGGAGGAACGTAAATTTAGCGGTTATGGGTCCCCGCCTTCGCGGGAACGACTCAGAGAATTACCACTTCAAATCCTGCATCAGCGCGCGCGGCGGTTTCGTCTCGCCGAACACACGCCGCACCGAGAATTCGTCGGCCACATCGAGGCCCTCGAACTCGACCGCGTGAATGCCGCGGGTTAGGAACAGGCAATCCAGTCCCATCATGTTCGCGCCGGTGAGGTCGGTGCGCACGGAATCGCCGATGGCGAGAACGCGATTGAGCGGCGTTGTCTTGCCGCGTTTCGCCGCTGCCAGTTCGAGCGCGCGGTCGTAGATCGGCTGGTGCGGCTTGCCATAGAAAATCACCTCGCCGCCGAGGCTGCGATAAAGCTCGGCGATCGCGCCGGCGCAGGTGATCAGGCGATGGCCGCGCTCCACCACGATGTCCGGATTGGCGCAGATGAAGGTGAGATTGCGCTTGCGCGCCTCTTCCATCATCGCGCGATAGTCTTCCTCGGTCTCGACTTCGTCATTGAACGGGCCGGTGCAGACGATGGTGTCGGCCTGCTCGAGCGTGGTCAGCTTCACATCGAGGCCGCGCAGCATCGGATTGTCGCGCTCGGGGCCGATCATGAAAAACGATTGGCCGAGATGAGAGGCGACGTAATTGCGGGTCAGGTCGCCGGATGAGACGATGGCGTCATAAGTCTCGTCGGAAATCTCCATCTTGCGAAGTTGGCGCTGCACGGAATCGGCGGGGCGCGGCGCGTTGGTGATCATGATCACCGTGCCACCCTGTTCGCGGAACGATTGAAGCGCCTGACAGGCCGGAGGGAATCCCTTCACGCCGTCATGGATCACGCCCCAGACGTCGCTGAGGATGACGTCCACGTCTTTGGTGAGGTCGCGCAAATTGTCGGCGAAACGCAAGGCAGTCACGTCAGGCAAAGTCATGGAAACGGATCACTTCTGTGCGGAGGCCCGGCGAGCTAGCGCAGCGTTGCCGGTTACGCGGGAAGCCTCGGCTCTGGCTTCAAACTTGACGCCGGCTTTTTCTTCTTTTTGGGCCGGAGCGTCAACCGCCGAAGCCGTGGGTTCCGGCGCATTGCCTGCGCCTTCCGGACGCAGCGGGCGCGGCGGAGCGAACAGGAAGCCCTGGCCGAAGCGCACATCGTAATCCAGCAGGTCCACCACGGCGCGCTCGCCCTCGATGCGCTCGGCGACGAGGTCGATCCCAAAACGCCCGAGCAGATCGGAGAGGTCGGCGGCGTGGATGTCGGCGGAGGATAGCTGCTTCTGGTCGAGCAGCATGGCGGCCGGGACCTTGATGAACTTCACGCCGCGGTCGGCCAGTTCGCGCGGATCGAGCCGCAGGTCGGTGACGTTGTCGATCGAGAAGCCGTAACCAAGCCGCTGGAGGGCGGCGAGATGCTCGCTTTCCACCGGACCGAGATGACGGAATGTGCTCTGCTTGAATTCGAGCACCAGCGAGGGCGCGAGGATGCGATTGGCTTCGAGAAAATCGAGGCACTGCCCGAACACCGACGGGTTGCTCAGCGTCGCGCCGGAAAGGTTGCAGAACACGCCAACATCTTTCGAGCGCACCATCAGCCGCCGCAACACCTGCACGCAGCGCAGGATCACGGTGTGGTCGATCTGGCCCATCAGCCCGGCGGTTTCGGCCGTGGCAACGAAATCGTTCGCGGTCAGCAACTGCTCCTTGTCGTCACGCAGCCGTGCGACAGCTTCATAGAAGCGCACCTTGCGCTGGGGCAGTGTCACCATCGGCTGCAGGAACAGATCGATGCGGTTCGCCTCGATGGCGTTTCTCACCGCGACCAGAAGCTGGGTGTTGGTAGGCGCGACGGCTGGTTGCGGGGTGTCAGCGGCGGGTGCCGCAGCCGGGCTGGGCTGCGCCACAGGGGGCGGGGTCAAAGCAGCGGCCGGTGCTGCTTCCTGTCCAGTGGGCGAAGCCGCCGGTTCGGCAGCAGGCTGCTGGACTGAAATCGTGTTCACGGCGCTGGCGAGCATGTCGTCATGGGCGGCGACCGATGCCGCGATCTGC
This sequence comes from uncultured Afipia sp., assembly GCA_964594185.1. Classification (GTDB taxonomy): domain Bacteria; phylum Pseudomonadota; class Alphaproteobacteria; order Rhizobiales; family Xanthobacteraceae; genus Afipia. Next base: position 15,278 of record CAZQMD010000098.1, read on the forward strand.
CTGACCAGCGATCCGAGTTCGCTGATTTCGCCGGCCACGGTCTGCACCCGCTCCTGGCCGTTGGCGTCATTTGCCGAAACGCGCGCTTCGAGCGCGCTCATGCGGCGTCCGAATTCGGCGACCTGCCGGGCGAGGTCGGCAGTGCCGCGCGACAGGTCGGCGATCTGGCTGCCGACATCGGTACGGTCGCGCAGCCGTATCGAGACGGCGTTGTAGAGGATCAGGAAGGTCAGCGCGGTCAGTGCGACAATGGCGGATTCGGAGACGGTCAGCCCGGCCAGCGAATAGAGCATCAGGCCGAGCGACGCTGCGATCAGCACCATGCAGATGGCGATGAAAATCGTCGAAATGCGAATCATGTCGCGCGCTACGCCCTCAGGTCCGACCGTCCTCACCCGGGAAAACACGGGATTGCTCTGGCATCGTCCGATTTGCACCCCCAAAGCCGCGCGACATTACCACCAATGTTGATTCGCAGAGCTAGTGTTCTTTAGACACGGTCGGAACTGGGAGTACCAGCGCCGGTCACGCGTCCCGGCCTTGTGCCGGGGCCCAGGTGGGTCAGCGTGTGCAAGGGTGGGGCCCGGCTCGGGGGCGGGGGATGAGAGGGGT
>CAZQMD010000099.1:0-15867 GCA_964594185.1 uncultured Afipia sp.
ACCGCCGCCCAGACCGAAGCCGAAGCCCGAGCGGGCGTTGCCCATCGGCCCCTGATCCGGCTGCGGAGCCTGACCGGGCATAGCCCATGCGTGGGCATAGGACGACGCGTTGCGACGCTGCCACCACGACATGACCAGACGGACAACGATAAAGATCAGCGCGAGTTGAAGCACGAGGCCGATGATCGACGACAGGCTGCCGAGGCCGCTGAAAAGACCGCCGCCGAACAGCATGCCGAGCAGACCGGCGCCGAGGAAGCCCGCGGCGAGGCCGCCGAGCATGCCCATGCCGGGACGATTGAAGAAGCCACCCGCAGGAGCGGCCGCCGGAGCCTTGGTGCCGGGCTGGGTCATGGTGCGGTTGAGCGGCTGCGCCGCGTTCGGCGCGGTCGGTGTCGACGGCGGCGCGGAGAACGTGCGTGAACCACGGCTGCCGCCGCTGCTCGGGCGCGCGTCAACCGAGGAAGAAATGGTCACGGCCAGCGGCATGGCGACGGCCATGACCACGGCGAGCGTTTTGATGAGTGAGCGCAAGCGCTGCGAAATCATGTCTGTTCCCTCTCGGCCCTCAAGGGGCATTGATCCCCGGCGAGGGGACAAGCCAATACATGGGCACCGGCGGGTGAAAGGGAAGCGCACAGATGCCGCACAGGCTGCGGCCCTCGGTCGCGGGCGGGGATGGAACGGCGATTCGGCTGTCTTTGGAGACGTTTATGACGTGGCCGTCATGGTTTCCTTCACAGCTGCGACAAGCTGGCTCAGCGTGAACGGTTTCGGCAGGAAGTTGAACTGCTGGCCTTCCGGCAGGCTCTTCTCAAACGCGTCCTCGGCATAGCCCGACACGAAGATGATCCGCAGATCCGGATTGCGCTTGCGCATCTCGATCAGCATGGTCGGGCCGTCCATTTCAGGCATCACCACGTCGGACACAACGAGATCGACCGCGCCTTCCTCGCGCTCAAGCGCTTCGAGCGCATCGAGACCATTCTCCGCTTCGATCACCGTGTAACCGCGCGAGCGCAGGCCACGCGCATTGAGCGAGCGCAGCCCGTCCTCGTCCTCGACCAGGAGGATGGTGCCCTGCCCGGTGAGATCCGGTGCCTTCGGCTTGGCCGGTGCTTCGACAGCAACAGGCGCTCCGCCGCTGATAGCTGCAGCGACGTCCGGAACCTTCTCGGCTTCGGCAAAATGCCGTGGCAGGAAAATCCGGAACGTGGTGCCGCGCCCCTGAACCGAGTCGACATAAATGAAGCCGCCGGTCTGCTTGACGATGCCGTACACCGTGGAGAGGCCGAGGCCGGTGCCCTTGCCGACTTCCTTGGTCGAGAAAAACGGCTCGAATATCTTGTCAACGATGTCTGCCGGAATGCCGGTGCCTGTATCGGTCACTTCGACGCAGACATAATCCGTCGCCGGCATGCCCTTGAAGTCGCCGCGCTCGACCTCCTTCGCGGTCATGTTGGCGGTGCGGACTGTCAGCTTGCCGCCTTCGGGCATCGCATCGCGCGCATTCACCGCGAGATTGACGATCACCTGCTCGAACTGCGACAGGTCCGCCTTCACCGGCCAGAGATCGCGGCCATAGACGAATTCCGGCTTCACCTTCTCGCCGACCAGCCGCTTGAGCAGCACGTTGACGTCGGACAGCACGTCGCCGATATCGAGCACCTGCGGGCGCAGCGTCTGCTTGCGCGAGAATGCCAGCAGCTGCCGCACCAGCGCCGCGGCACGGTTGGCATTCTGCTTGATCTGCATGATATCCTGGAACGACGGATCGGTCGGCTTGTGCGCGTTCAGCAGGAAGTCGTTCGCCATCATGATGGCGGAGAGCACGTTGTTGAAGTCGTGGGCGATGCCGCCGGCGAGCTGGCCCACCGCCTGCATCTTCTGCGACTGCGCGAAGCTGTTTTCCAGCGTGCGCTTCTCGGTGGTGTCGAGCAGATAGACGATGGCCGCTTCGGCATCGCGCGCGTCATGCTCCACCGACGTGACAAAGAACTGTCCCCAGCGCTCCTTGGAACTGTCCAGCGCCGCCTCGACAGGCGCGATGTCGCCCTGCCCGTCGGCAGCCTTGTCGATTGCGGCCACCAGTTCGCCCCGGTCGCGCTCGTGCACCACGGCGAAGATCGATTTGCTCGATGTTCCAGCCGGAGAGAGACCCTGGGTGAGCTTCGCGAAACGGGCGTTGGCGCGGACAATGTTGCCCGCCTTGTCCACGGTCGCAATCGCCATCGGCGTGTGATCGAAGAAGCGCATGAAGCGCACTTCCGCCGCGCGCTGCGGATCGGAATGATCGTCGCGCGCGCGGTTGATTACCAGCGTCCGCGATGCACCGGGCGTGCCGTCCGCGCCGAACGCGAGCTTGTGATAGAGGCGGACCGGCATGGTCTTGCCGTTGCGCATGCGCAGGTCGAGGTCGAACACCTCGGTCTTCACCTCGCCGGGCTCCGGCACAATCGAGGTCAGCAGCGCCGCGCCGTCGCCGGACATGATGTCGGCGACCTTCAGGCCGCCGGACCCGATTTCAGCGAGGTCGTAATCCAGCCAGTTGGCCAGCGTCGCGTTGACGTAGACCAGTTCGCCGCGCGCGTTGACCGAGAAGAAGCCGCATGGCGCATGATCGAGATACTCGATGGCATGCTGCAGTTCCTGGAACACGTCTTCCTGACGCTCGCGGTCGCGGGTGATGTCGGCCACCGACCAGACTGCGAATTTCGCCTGCCGCTTGTCGGCACTGAGCGGGCGCACGCGCATCCGCAGCCAGCGGCCGTGACCGGCATCCGCGCCGGCGACTCGGACTTCCTCCTGCTGCCGCTTGCCCTCGCGCGCAGCCTTGAGCAGGCGGAACACCGCTTCAGAGACGTCGGGATTGCCGATGAAGACACGCTCCACCGGCCGCACGTCATTGGGACCGGTTGCACCCGTCAGCGCGAGATAGGCTGTATTGGCGTAAACGATGTGACCGCGCGGATCGGTTACCGCCAGCCCGTCGAAAGCATGATCGGCGATGGGCCGGGTCACCGGGTCTTCCGCGAGCCGGTCTGCGAAGCGGACGATTCCCGCCGCGAAGGCGAACAGCGTGAACAGCCCGACCATGGCCAGCAAAGCCAGCAGCGCGAGGATATAAGGCTGCCCCTGTCTGGGGCAGAGGGTCATGAAGGCGACCGCCGCGGCGTTGACGGCGCCCGCCACCAGCAGGACGAGCAGGATGCTGCCGCCACGCCGCGCCGGTTCATGGACGGCGGGGAAGGATGAACGCAGTTCGTTGTCCGTGTCGGTTGTCATCGCACCCTGCTCGCGCATGTTCCACGGGGGATGCGCAGGTCATTTTTGCAGTCTACCGGCCTCTGAGTGCCTGAATCGGACCTGTTTACGCAAGGCACATTACGACCGCCCCGATGCCCGCACCAGCCTTGTCAACCGGAGATCCCGCATCAGTTCAGGCCGGTGCGCCGCAGGCGCATCACATAACCGATCACTTCGGCAACGGCGTGATAATGCTCGACCGGAATTTCGTCGTCGACCTCGACGGTGGCATGGAGTGCGCGGGCCAGCGGCACGTTTTCGACAATCGGGATGTTGTGAGCCGTCGCGATTTCCCTGATCTTGAACGCCATCAGATCGACACCCTTGGCGACGCAGATTGGCGCTGGCATGCCGCGATCGTATTTCAGCGCCACCGAATAGTGCGTCGGGTTGGTGATGATCACCGATGCGGTCGGCACCGCCGCCATCATGCGCTTCTTCATGCGGGCATGGCGAAGCTGCCGGATGCGGCCCTTGATGTGCGGATCGCCTTCGGACTGCTTGTATTCTTCCTTGATCTCTTCCAGCGACATTTTCTGCCGCTCGAACCATTGCCGGTACTGGAACAGGTAATCGAGCGCGGCGACCAGTGCGAGCGCCGCCACCACCGTTCCCATGAGCTGGACCGAGATCGTCTTGGTGACGTTCAGGATCGACATCGGATCGAAGTGGACCATGGCATCGAGGCGATGCCGCTCGGGCCACAGCACAAGACACATCACCACGCCGAGCAGCAGGACCTTGAAGATGCCCTTGAGAAAGTTCGCGCCGGCCTGCTTGCCAAACAGCCGCGCGAAGCCCGCCGCCGGTGAAATCTTGCTGAATTTCGGGCTCAGCGGCTCGGTCGAGAACACCAGCCGGTGCTGGATCAGGTTGCTGCCGACGCCCGCGATCAGCAGAAGCAGCAGCGGCACGCCGAGAACACCGATCAGCATGAATTCGATCTGGCTGAGCAGCGACAGCAGGCCAGGCCCATCGACGCGGATCTGATGCATGTTCATCAGAAGGTTGCGCATCGGCACCTCGATGCCCTTGCTGATCGACCCGGAAAACGACGACAGCAGCAGTGTGGACGCGCCGATCACGAACCAGGTGTTGACCTCCTGACTCTTTGCAACGTCGCCTTTCTCCAGCGCATCGTCGAGACGTTTTTGCGTGGGGTCCTGTGTTTTGGATTCTTTATCGTCGTCGGCCATGCCCTACCCCTAGCGCCGTGGTGCAAGGTCATGGAGGACACCGCCGAAGTAATCGAGGTAGGTGCCCATCATGGTGGCGATGATCGCCGCGAGAATGAGGAAGCCGGCGAGGATCGAAAGCGGTACGCCGACGAAGTAAACCTGCATCTGCGGCATCAGCCGCGCCAGCACGCCAAGGCCGAGGTTGAAAACCAGACCGAAGACGATGAACGGCGCAGATAACTGGATGCCGATCTTGAAGGCGGTTGCGAAAACCCGCGTCGCCAGCGCCGCGACATCGCCGCTCGGCAATAGCTCGCCCGGCGCAAATACGTTGTAGCTCTCGCTCAACGCGGCAATGACGAGATGATGCATGTCGGTGGCAAACAGCAGCGTCAGCCCGAGCATGGTCAGGAAATTGCCGATCAGCGCGCCCTGCTGGCCCTGCGTGGGATCGATCGTGGTGACGAAACCGAGGCCGAGCTGCTGCGCAATCACGGAGCCTGCCACCGCCAGCGCCGACAGCGTCACACGCGCGGTCGCGCCCAGCACGATACCGATCACGATCTCATGAACCATCAGCACCAGCAGCGGCGCCATCGAGGACATATTGACGTTGTAGGCGTTGCGATGCATCGGCAGCAGAATGAGCGTCAGCGCCAACGCGATCCCGAGGCGGACCCGGACCGGGATGTTGGCCTCGCCGAATCCGGGCAACAGCATCACCATGGCGCCGATGCGGGCGAACACCAGCATGAAAGCCGCGGCGAGCGCCGGAAGCAGCGAGATGTCGATACGCATGGAAGACCTGCTCTGCGGAGACCCATCTCGCTCCTGAACATCGCGTTCCTGAACAAGTCCCCGATCATGCGCTAGCCGCCGATGATTCGCGACGATATCCGCAACATCTGGCTATGCAGCGCATCGGCCATGAACGGTAACGCCAATACCAGCGTGATAAAGATCGCCAGAATTTTTGGCACGAAGACCAGCGTCTGTTCCTGAATCTGCGTCAGCGCCTGCACAAGGGAGATCGCAACACCGACCACGAGGCCGACAATCAAAAGCGGTGAGGACACCTTGACGATGGTCCAGATCGCATCGCGCGAAACGTCGAGAACTTCAGCACCCGTCATATCAATCCCCTGCCCGCGGGCACGTCGCAAAATCAGATCGGCATCCGCATGATGTCTTCGTAGGCCTGGATGACCTTGTCGCGCACCGACACTAGCGTCGACACCGCGACGTCGGTTTCGGCCACTGCCGTCACCACGTCCATGACGTTCGCCTTGCCCTGCGCCATCGCAACGGTCTGCGCATCCGACTTGCGGCCCGCATCCATCACGCTGTTCATGGTTTCCTTCAGCACCGCGCCGAACGAAGGTCCGTTTGTGTCGCCGATTTTGCCAAGGCCGCCCGCGCCTCCGGCAGAATCCATGATCTTGGCAAGGCTGGCATAGGCATTGGCGGCGACGGATGGCGAAGCCATGAGTTAGGTCTCCTGTCAGGCCTTGAGAATGTCGAGGGTGCGCTGGATCATCCGGCGCGTGGCGGAAATGATGTTGAGGTTCGCCTCGTAGGACCGCTGCGCCTCGCGCATGTCGGTCATTTCCACCAGCGAATTCACGTTGGGATATTTGACATTGCCGCTGGCATCGGCGGCCGGATTGCCTGGCTCATGCTTGACGCGGAAGTCGGACGTATCGGTCTTGATCTTGCCGAGTGTCACGACGCGCGATTCGATGGTGCGGTCGAGTTCCGATGAGAAGGTCGGGATCTTGCGGCGATAGGGATCGCCACCTGCAGTCTTGGCGGTGGAGTCCGCGTTGGCAATATTTTCCGAGATCACCCGCATCCGGCCCGCCTGCGCGCGCAGGCCCGATGTCGAGATGCTCATCGAACGGAGAAAATCGTTGCCGTCGCTCATGCTCTCAATCCTTCAATGAAAGATTCTCTGCGCATGGCCTGATCCGAAAACCGGTGTCCACTTTTCGGGGCCATGCGGTCAGCGCTTCCCAATCGCGGTCTTCAGCAACCCGAGGCTGCGGGTGTAGAGCGCGGTCACCGCGGCATAGTCGCCCTGGTTCGCCGAGACTTTCAGCATCTCGTCCTCGAGACTGACAGCGTTGCCCGCAGGCCGGGTCGCGTAACCGCCGCGGTTGTGCATGTTGAAGCTGTCGCTGGCTCCTGCTCCCTGGATATGGCCGGCACTCGTCCGCGCCATGGAAAGCGCAGGCATGTTGCCGGTCACCGGCCCGGTTCCGCTCGCATCGAACTTCGGCTCGACCAGATCGCGCGGCTTGAAGTTTGGCGTGTCCGAATGGGAGACGTTTTCGGCGAGCACGCGCTGACGCTCCTGATGCCACTGCATCTTGGTGCGAAGCACGGACAACATGGGAAGATCGGAGATTGCCATCGGCCTGTTCCGCCTAAAGACCCGAAGCGGCGCCTCAGGTAGGCAGAATTTGCCGTGTGTATGGTTAATAAGGGGTTAAGATCGGCCACGGCCTACTTTCGCCATGAATGCCCTGCAACCGGACAAGTCATTGAAGTTCCGGCTCAAACATGCCTTTTGGGCCGACGGACTTTTCGCAGTAACAGGGTCGCGGCAGGCAGCATTTGCCGCCGTGGATTAACGGATCAGTCAAACTTCGCACCCAATTCGCGCCAAGCCGCTTGTTTCGCGGCGATTGACCTGCGAATCTGGCATAGATGCGGATGATGTTTGACGGGGACAGGACATGTCGCAAACGCTTTGGTTCTTCTTTGCCTTCGTCATCGTACTTGCGCTGATCGGATTGGCCGCCTGGCTGGTCCGGCGGTTCGGCGGCGGCAATCTCGGCTCAAGCGCGAATCGGGGACGGATGCCCCGGCTTGCAGTGATCGACGCCGCAGCGGTCGACGGCCGCCGCCGGCTGGTGCTGGTTCGGCGCGATAACGTCGAGCATCTCCTGATGATCGGCGGTCCGGCTGACCTCGTGGTCGAGCCCAACATCGTCCGCGGCATGCCCCAGCGCGATCAGGCGCCTGCGCGCGCGCCTGCCGGCACCGAGCTTCCTCCGCGCCTGGCGCCGGACAATGGCTGGTCCGACAACGAAGCCGCGCATGCAGATCCCTTTGAACATCGTGAGCCGCCGATGGCGGAACCGGCACCACGTTCAGCCCGTGGACCTTATTCCGAAGAACCGCGTCGCCCTCCCGTGATGCCGCTGCCGGATCGTCACAGCCCCGATACGATTCCGAGCTTCACGTCCGAACCGATGATCCGGCCCGAGCCTTCGCTGCGCTCCGAACCCAACCTGCGCTCCGAGCCGACGCGCGCGATCCCGCGCAGCGAGCGCAACGAACCGCTTCCGCCCCGCATGCCGCGCCCGAGCGATGCCGGTCCGAAACCAGCGCCGCTGCCGCCCCGCGCGCCCGCGCCGCGTCCGGCCGATCCTCTCTCGTCGGCGGATCAGAATCTGGCAGACATGGCACAGCGGCTTGAGGCCGCCCTGCGTCGTCCCGGCGGCGAGATGCGTCTTGATGCACCGATCGGTCCGATCGAGCGGCCCGGCGCACCATCGGTTGCGCCCGAGCCGATGGTCAACCGGCCAGTGCCACGCTCCGAAGCAGCAGCACCACCACGCCCGGCTGCACCACCCGCTCCTCCGGCTCCGCCGCCGCCTGCACCAAAGGCCGCGTTCGAGAATCTTGAAGACGAGATGGCCAATCTGCTCGGCCGTCCGAAGCCTCCCGCGTGAGGCCGTCGAAACCACCGCGTAGAGTTTTATTTTTTGTCAGTCTGCTCGCCCTCGCCGGATCTTTGATCGATCCGGCGAGCGCACAGGATATCAGCATCAATCTCGGCGCTGGCAACGGCGGGGTCACCGAGCGCGCGATCCAGCTGATCGCGCTGCTGACGGTGCTGTCGATCGCGCCGTCGATCCTGATCATGATGACGTCGTTCACGCGCATCGTGGTCGTGCTGTCGCTGCTGCGCACCGCACTCGGCACAGCGACCGCGCCGCCGAATTCGGTCATCCTCGCGCTGGCGCTGTTCCTCACCGGATTCGTGATGGGTCCGGTGCTGCAGAAGGCTTACGACGACGGCATCAAGCCGCTGGTCGCCAACCAGATCACCGTCGAGCAGGCGTTCGAGCGCGGCACCGTCCCGCTGCGCGCCTTCATGCAGAAGAATGTCCGCGAAAAGGACCTCAAGCTGTTCATGGACCTGTCGGGCGAGCCGCCCGCAGCCTCGCCCGAACAGATGTCGCTGCGCATCCTGATCCCGGCCTTCATGATCTCCGAACTGAAGCGGGCCTTCGAAATCGGCTTCCTGCTGTTTCTGCCATTCCTCATCATCGACCTTGTGGTGGCATCGGTTCTGATGTCGATGGGCATGATGATGCTGCCGCCCGTCGTGGTGTCGCTTCCGTTCAAGCTGATCTTTTTCGTGCTGGTGGACGGCTGGTCGCTGGTGGCGGGCAGCCTTGTGCAAAGCTACGGCGGCGGGTGATGTTTTTCCGTCATTGCGAGCGAAGCGAAGCAATCCAGCTTTTGTTCTTGGATCTGTTCCTGGGAAGAGTGGATTGCTTCGCTTCGCTCCCAATGACGAGGCAACAATCAACGCGCGGTCTTCACCCGCTTCAATCCGATGATCTCCGGCAGCGAGCCTGTCGGGTTCGGATCGGCCTTGATTTCAGGCGGTAGCTTCGCCCGCGCCATCGCATCGGGAAAGCGGACGCGCATATCGCGGAGGAAGCCGTCGAGAGTATCGATGCTCGCCGCCATCTTGGCGATCCGGGCGAAGTCCGCGCTGTTGGCCTTGGCCGGCTTGGAAGCAAGATCGAACGCGGCGCGGTCGCTGTCGCCATCCATCTTCGGATTGTACTTCTCGCGGAAACGCGCAAGGCCCACAGCATCGTCCGACAGCGCGTAGCCGATGGCCGCGCGGATCACGTCGCTCTTCTCCGTCGGCGACAGCGGCTGGAAGTCGCGCCAGCGGTCGCCGTAGAGCAGTTCGATCTGCTCGGCGGACTCGCGCCAGCGCCGCGACGCCCAGTAAATGTCGGAGCGCAGCCGGATCGCTTCGCGACCGCCGACATTGGTGATGATATCAAGCGCGAGATCATGACGGCCGATATCTGTCTGCGCGCGGGCTTCCAGCAACAGCCGCTGCTGGCGGATCTCACCCGCAAGGTCCGCGATCCGCGTGGTGCGCAACGCTCCGATGGCACGCTCCGGCTTGCGGTTCATCAGATAGACCATCGCCAGCCTTGAGGCGACCTGCGCGCGTGCAGAACCTTCCAGACGGTGATCAATCTGGTATTGCAACAATTCGCTGGCCTGATCGAGCAGATCGACGGCCACAAGCCGATCCGCCAGGCGCCGGATCATTTCATCGCCGCGGCGGCCGATCGGTGTCAGGTCGCGGAACTCATAGAACATCGCCAGCGCTTCGACCGGCGCAAGTTCGTCGCCCTTGGCGCCGTTGTAGATCTGCTCGAACAGGACCGATGCGTCGTCCTGCATCTTTCGCGCGGCTTCGGAATTCGGCTCAAGCTCATTGGCACGGCGAACCGCTGCGAACGTTTCCGGATAGCGCGCCTTCGCCGCATAAAGCTTAGCAAGCATGGCCTGCGTCTGGACCTCGATCGAGTCGCCGCGCCATGTCGCGGCAACCGTTTCGAGATCGCGCAACGCATCGTCGTCCGAGATTTCCTCACGCTTCTGGCGCAACGCAACCTCGCGCACCTTGGCTTCGGCTGCAGACTGACGATCCGCCGAACCGGATGCTGCCGCGTAGGCAGCAAGCGCATCCTGCTCGCGACCAAGTGCTTGCGCGAGACGCCCGCGCAGCACCGCAATCGATGCCGCCAGATCGGGACCGGCGCCCAGAACGTCGAGATCGTTGCTGCGCACGGCTGCGCCCGGATAATCCCTCACCTCCAGCGATGCGCGAAACGCCTCGGTGATCACGATACGCTGCAGATCGACCGGTAATGCGGTAATCGCAAACTCGACATTCTTGAATTTCTCGCGCGCCTCCGCCCACTTGCGCAGCCGCGACAATGCCAGCGCCTTCCAGAGCTGGGAATCGATGTTCACCGCCACCGCGGGATTGGCGAGATCGGCGAGCGCGCGTTCGGAGCGGCCCGCCAGCGTGCTGGCGACGGCATGAACCGTCAGCGATGACGCATCTTCGTCTCCGGGTTTGACCTCAGCGAGCGCCAGATCGAGAATGCCCTTCGCTTCGACAGACATGCCGCGCGCGAGATAGAACCGCGCAAGATCGATATGCGCAGGCATCCGCGCCGGTCCCGTGGCTTGCGCCGCAGCGGTCAACAGCTTGTCGCGCGTGGGAATGAACTCCGCGTTCTGATAGGCGCGCCATTCCGCGATGTCGAACACCGGACGCACCACGGAGGTGGCGCGCTCCGGCGACGTCATCGCGGTGGAGAGCGTCAGACCACCGGGACGAGACAGCGTCAGCGTATCCGACGAAATACCCGCGGTCAGATCGTCGGACTTCTGCTGGACCACGACGCCATGAATGGATTCGAGCAGCGAGAATTCCACGAAATTCTGTTGCTTCATGAATCCGCGCGCCGGGCCGCCCGCCGTCATCACCAGCAGAAGATCGCCGGCATCGGGATCGTTGAAACGATGAATCTGTCCGGTCTTCGCAAGGCTGACGCTGACACTGGCGCGGCTGGGATCGGTCAGGTTGCGTGTAGCGGTCAGCTGCTGCGGCGGGGCCAGCGCCTTGTCGGCAAGAACAAGAGTCCATCCGCGCTCGTCCCCGGTCATGGTCGCGAGTTGCGGTCGGCTCAGCCGGATGCGAAGGGCGCGGCCTTTCGGCAAGTCCATCGGCGTGACGTCAGCGACGATCCATGTGCCTTCGCGCTTGATCGCACTCGCATCGATCGTCTGATCGGTGTCGAAGACCAGCCATATTGAATCCGACCTGCGAAACACCGCAGCCGGTGTTGGACTGGCGAAAGGAAATGTCAGGCGAAAGTCATCGCTGGTGAGCCGCGCATCGACAGTCACGCCTGCAGCCGGCGCCCTCGATGGGAGATCCGTCACCGATGTTTTCGGTGGCGAAGCAGGCAGATCCGCAGGAACAACCGCTGGCGCCGCAATCTCGGGCTTGGCGGGAGCCGCTTCCGGCTTCACATCGGCCACGACCGCTGCAGGCTTGTCTTCCCGCAGCTTCACGTCGGATGGTTTTGTATCAGCCTGTTTCAGCTCGGAGGATTTCGTTTCTGCAGACCTGGATTCGACAGGCTTGGATTCGAGAGGCTTCGGCTCGACAGGTTTGGGCTCGACGGACTTGACCTCTTGCGCGATCTGCTTCGCAAGCTGCTCCGATGTCGGCGGTACGATTTCGGCGGCCTTCTCGGCAGGCGTCGAGGGCGGCGCGGCCTTGGCCGCTTTCGGCTTTTGCCCCTGCTCGAAGGCGACGTCGACGACGTAATTCTTGTCCTCGCGGAACGCGTGGACATCGGCCTCGCCGATCAGCGCAATATCGACACGCGATGTCTCGCCATCGATCTTCTGGTTGATCGACTGAATGTTCGCGGGCATCGCGATCTTGGCATCCGCGAGATCGAACACCAGCGGCGACGTAAACGACAGCGAGAACTTGTCGGCGGCCAGCGACGACGACACGCTGACGCCATCCGGCATCTCAAAGACAAAACGAACGAAGGTCGGCTGGACCGAGGCCCTCACCCGGACCGGCGGCCGCTTCTTGGCTTCATCCGCCGTCTTCTGGATGCGCAATGCCCGCTCGGCGGCAATGGCGCGGTCGGACAGTTCCTTGACCACCTCGGCAGGCAGCGCAGGTGGAAGTCCGCTCCACTTCTCCGGCAACAGATCGACGAACACGCGCTCGCCTGCGGTCATCACATTGACCCGCAGCTTCTGCGTCAGCGCCATGCGGATGGCGGTGCCGTCCGGATCGCGGCGCACCGATCCGACATAGGCCGGCGCGGCATCGGGCAGCAGATCAATCGGAACGGCGACAGGCTTCCTGAACTGGATGACCAGAATGGCGCCCGCGACGGTGACTTCCGTCGGGACATCTTCCTGGAATTGAAACACCAGCCGCGCATAACCTTGCTGCGGCGTCAGCGTCGCCTCGCCTCTGATCGGATCGGCATATGCCGATTGAGCAAGACAAGAGAACGCGGCGACGAGCACAAGCCCCGCAGGCTGCAACCCACGGCAAAGCCTGCCCGCAAAAGACCGGACCCTCGCCCCGGACTTCCGGGCAGCCTTGAACATAAGGGCGGCCGTGCAGGACATTCCCAATCTTTCTCGTCAGAGTCTTAGGCCGGAAGCTCTCGCCGGCTCTCTCCGGAAACCTGTTGTAGAAGCGCGATTCAAATCTAGAATTCGCCTGTTAAGGAGTTGTTAATCACCCGCTTCAATTGCGTGCCTGCGGCTTGCCCTCGATCTTCGGCAAGTCACCGGCGGACGACGAGCGGTCGCCAGTCGAACGGCGCGCCATTTCCACCGTCAGCCGCTCGGCTGCTTCCGGCTGCATCTGCCCCATGATGTCGGACATCTTGCGCGGCGCGATCTGCGAGGCGATCTCGAACAGCACCGACAGTTCGAGCCGGTCGAAGACTTTCGCCGCGTCCTTCGGCTTCATGGATTCGTACATGGTCACGAGTCCCTTGAAGCGCGCGCTGTCCTGCTCGTTCTTCTGCTGGCCGGCGACGGACACCCGCGCCTCGGTGGCCTTCATCTCCTCGATCTTGCCTTCGATCCGCTTTTCCGCGGACTTCATCAGGCTTTCGCGAATGTCGATTTCCCGCGCACGCGCTTCGATCTCCTGGCGCCGGGCCTGGAGACTTTCAAGCACGGCGCGCTCGGATGCGTTGATCGGGCGATTGGGGTCCGGATAGACAATGTTCTCCGGCGGCGGAGGCGCGGCTTCAGGCGCTGCGACAGCTGGCTTCTCTTCTTTCTTCGCGGGAACGGAGCCGGTGATGTCGGACGCGTCCGGCATCCGGCCGCGCGACGGGAAACCAAATGTTTCCTGCGCCCAGGACTTCGGCTTCGGCACCTCGTCGTTGAAAATATATCCGCCCTCGAGAAGAAGGCCCGACACCTTGAGCACGACCAGACAGCAGGTCGCGATCAGAAGAATCGGGATGAGCCGGATATCGCGAAACAGCGTCTTCATGCAGCCAGACCGGTCGCCCTTCGCCGTTCGGAGAAAGCTTGCGCTGCGGCAAGCAATGCCTTGGCATTCGAGAGGTTTTGCGCGGCTGCACCGCTCGGCACAGGTGCCGCAGGCTCCGCGATCTCAACCGGAAGCGTCTCGGCAACCGTCGGCCTTGCCGCAAGCGCGATCTGGGTCAGACGGTTCAGGATCGCTTCACCGGACGTCACCTGCTTGGCGAGCTTTGCGGAAAGCGCCGTTCCCGCCGTGAGTTGCGCGCCGAGGTTCTCGTCGCACTCCCGCACCGTCACCTTCAGGCCACCAATAGCACGCTCGGCAATTTCCGTTGCCGTAATCAGCTCGGCGATCATCGCCCGCATCGAATGCTCATCGGCCTTGAGCCGCTTGAGACGGCGATTCAGCAGCATGCAGTAACCGATTGTCAGCAGAAGAAGAACCGCAACAAGGCTCTCGATCACAAGTCCGAATGAGTGACTCATTGTGCCTCCATCAGTTTGGTTTGCTCATCTTGCTTCTCGAACATCGCGTAGGATGTATGCGGCTTGCGCAGCGGCTTGGTGACGCGAATGGCGACCCGGTCGCCCACCCGCCCCATCCGTCCCTCGCTCAATGGCACATCGCCGCATCGCACCGTGACCAGCGCGTCGGGCCGCATGTTGAGCGGCAGGATATCGCCGACCTTGAGCGTCATCAGTTGCTTGAGCGGAATGTTTGCCTCATAGAGCACCGCATCGACCGCGATTTCAGCCTGCGCTATCTCGGTCGCGAGATGGCCTTCCCAGATCGGATCGCGGCCGAACTTTTCACCCATGAACATCTGCAACAGCACGTCGCGGATCGGTTCGATGGTGGCGTAAGGCAGCAGAAGTTCGATGTTGCCGCCGCGATCTTCCATATCGATCCGCAGGCGGACCAGAATGGCAGCGTTGGCGGGACGGCTGATCGCAGCAAAGCGCGGATTGGTCTCAAGCCGGTCGATGGTAAAGGTCACCGGCGAGAGCGGGCGGAAAGCCTGCTCGGCATCGGCCAGCACCACTTCGACAAGGCGCTTCACAAGGTTGGTTTCGATCGTGGTGTAAGGCCGGCCCTCGATGCGCAGCGAGGGCTGGCCGCGCCGGCCGCCAAGCAGGACATCGATGATCGAATAGATCAGGCTCGAATCCACCGTGAACAGGCCGAAGTTTTCCCACTCCTCGGCCTTGAACACCGAGAGCACGCAAGGCAGCGGGATCGAATTGAGATAATCGCCGAAACGCACCGAGGTGATGCGGTCCAGCGAGACTTCGACGTTGTCCGAGGTAAAATTGCGCAGGCTCGTCGTCATCAGCCGCACCAGGCGATCGAATACGATTTCGAGCATCGGAAGGCGTTCGTAAGACACCATCGCGGAATCGATGATGGCGCGAATGCCGGAATTCTCGTCAAGATTGACTTCGCCGTCGCTGAAGCCGAGCAGGTTATCGATTTCTTCCTGCGACAGCACGCGCTCGCCGCCGGCCTTGCCGATGTCGAGGGAACGGCCGCCGTCGTCGACCATGGCGGCCCATTGCTCGGCCATGGTTTCGGTCAGCGTATTGGCTTCCGCTTCCGCGGCGGCGGCTTCCGGATCTTCGGAATCGAGCGCGCCTTCCCATTCGGCGGCTAGCGCATCCTGATCGACGTCATTATCACCCGGAGCCATGCGTCAAATTCCGTCCGTCACTGAATGACGATTTCCTTGAACAGCACCGCGTTCACCTGATTGGGGGAGATCGCGGCATTGACGCGGCGCGTCAGTTCTTCCTTGAGGCGGAACAGCCCGACCGATCCGTTGAGATCGGCCGCACGCAGTTCGCGCAGATAGGTTTGAAACAGATCGGTCACGCGCGGCATGGTCGGTGCGATCTGCGCCATCAGCGGCTGATCCTTCACCTCGAGCACAACCTTGACCTTGAGATACTGAACCCGCTCACCCGGATTGCTCGAGAGGTTGACCAGCACCTCAGGCACATCGAGGAAGACCGGCGGCTTTGGCGGCGGCGGCGCGGCGGCATGCTCTTCCTTGCCGTGTCCGCGCATGAAGAAGAACCAGCCGCCACCGGCGAGCAGCAGCACGAGCACGACGGCGCCACCCATTATAATGAGCTTGCGCTTGCCTTTCGGAGCGGCGGGTTCGGCGCCGCCCTCTTCGACCTGATCGGCGTCTGCCCTTGCCCCTGCCCCTGG
>CAZQMD010000100.1:0-15854 GCA_964594185.1 uncultured Afipia sp.
TTGGGAGGCACAGCGATGACCCTGCGCCTTTACGTCCGGCGTGATGCAGCCGCTGTCGCCGTAGGCTCAGACGAGGTCGCTGCTGCGCTGGAAGCGGTCGCTGCCGAGCGCAATATCGCCGTTGAAATCATTCGCACCGGATCGCGTGGTTTGCTGTGGCTTGAGCCAATGATCGAGGTCGCAACCGCGCAGGGGCGAGTCGCGTTCGGTCCCGTGAAGGAGGCTGATGTCGCGTCTGTGCTCGATGCCGCCTCATCGAACGGCGCGCACCCTCTGCGGCTTGGTGTCGCAGACGAGATTCCGTGGCTGAAACGCCAGACCCGTCTGACCTTTGTGCGCTGCGGCGTAGTCGATCCGCGGTCGGTCGAGGACTATCGCGCCCATGAAGGCTACAAAGGCCTTGAACGCGCGCTGGCGCTGGGCTCCGACGGCATCCTTGCAGACGTAAAGACATCCGGCCTGCGCGGGCGTGGCGGCGCCGGCTTCCCGACCGCGATCAAGTGGACAACCGTCGCTCAGACCCAGGGCGACCAGAAGTACATCGTCTGCAACGCGGACGAGGGCGACAGCGGCACCTTTGCCGACCGCATGATCATGGAAGGCGATCCGTTCGTCGTGATCGAAGGCATGACCATTGCCGGCATCGCGGTGGGCGCAACGCGTGGCTACATCTACATCCGCTCCGAATATCCGCACGCCGTCGAGGCGATGAACGCTGCAATCGCGGCTGCCCGCCAGGCCGGTTACCTCGGCAAGTCGGTGGGCGGTTCGAAATACGCATTCGACATGGACGTTCGCGTCGGCGCTGGCGCTTATGTTTGCGGCGAGGAAACCTCACTTCTGGAAAGCCTCGAAGGCCGCCGCGGTCTCGTGCGCGCCAAGCCCCCGCTGCCGGCGCATCATGGCTTGTTTGGCAAGCCGACCGTCATCAACAACGTACTGTCGTTCGCGGCCATTCCGTTCATTCTCAACAACGGCGCGCAGGCCTATGCGGATTTCGGCATGGGCCGGTCGCGTGGCACGATGCCGATCCAGCTCGCCGGCAACATCAAGAATGGCGGATTGTTCGAGGTTGCCTTCGGCATCACGCTCGGCGAACTGGTCGATGACATCGGCGGCGGAACCTTCACGGGCCGTCCGGTTCGCGCGGTGCAGGTCGGTGGTCCACTGGGCGCTTATTTCCCGCGCGCGCTGTTCGACACGCCGTTCGACTATGAAGCCTTCGCGGCCAAGGACGGTCTGATCGGTCACGGCGGCATTGTTGTGTTCGACGACAGCGTGGACATGTCGAAGCAGGCACGATTCGCGATGGAATTCTGTGCGATCGAATCCTGCGGCAAGTGCACGCCATGCCGCATCGGTTCGACCCGCGGTGTCGAGACCATCGACAAGATCAGGGCAGGCAACAAGACTGCAGCGAACATTGCTGTGCTGGAAGACCTCTGCCAAACCATGAAGTTTGGCTCCCTTTGTGCGCTCGGCGGCTTCACACCGTATCCGGTCATGAGCGCGCTGAAACATTTCCCCGATGATTTCGGCGCGACGCCGCGCCTGCAAGCTGCTGAATAAGGACACGTCCCATGTCACTCGTTCACGAAACCGATTACGGAACGCCACTCTCGAAATCCGAGAAGATGGTCACGTTGACCATCGACGGTCAGGACGTGACGGTGCCCGAAGGCACCTCGATCATGCGGGCCGCGATGGAAATGGGCACGCAGATCCCGAAACTTTGCGCGACCGACATGGTCAACGCGTTCGGGTCCTGCCGTATGTGTCTGGTCGAAGTGGAAGGCCGCGCAGGTACGCCGGCATCCTGCACGACGCCGGCGATGAACGGCCTTGTCGTTCACACCCAGACGGATCGCCTCAAGCAACTCCGCAAGGGTGTGATGGAGCTTTATATCTCCGATCATCCGCTCGACTGTCTGACCTGCGCCGCGAATGGCGATTGCGAATTGCAGGACATGGCCGGCGCGGTCGGCCTGCGCGACGTGCGTTACGGCTACGAGGGTGAGAATCACGTTTTCGCCAAGGGCGGCGCCAATGAAAACTGGATGCCGAAGGACGAGTCGAACCCTTACTTCACCTATGATCCGTCGAAGTGCATCGTCTGCTCGCGATGCGTGCGCGCCTGCGAGGAAGTGCAGGGCACTTTCGCGCTGACAATCTCGGGACGTGGTTTTGACAGCCGTGTGTCGCCGGGCATGAGCGAGAGCTTCCTCGGCTCCGAATGTGTCTCCTGCGGCGCCTGCGTGCAGGCCTGCCCGACCGCGACGCTGACCGAAAAGTCCGTGATCGAGATCGGCCAGCCCGAACACTCCGTCGTGACGACTTGCGCGTATTGCGGCGTCGGCTGCGCCTTCAAGGCGGAAATGCGCGGCGAGGAAGTGGTTCGCATGGTCCCGTACAAGGACGGCAAGGCCAACCGTGGTCATTCCTGCGTCAAGGGCCGTTTCGCGTGGGGATACACCACCCACAAGGAGCGCATCCTCAATCCGATGATCCGCAGCAAGATCACCGACCCATGGCGTGAAGTGTCGTGGGACGAGGCGATCAATTACGCAGCGTCGGAGTTCAAACGTATCCAGGGCAAGTACGGCAAAGATTCCATCGGCGGCATTACGTCCTCGCGCTGCACGAACGAAGAAACCTATCTCGTCCAGAAGCTGATCCGCGCCGGCTTCGGCAATAATAACGTCGATACCTGCGCTCGCGTGTGTCACTCGCCGACCGGCTACGGCCTGTCGCAGACCTTCGGCACCTCGGCTGGTACGCAGGACTTCGACTCGGTTGAGCACACCGATGTCGTCATCGTTATCGGCGCCAATCCGGCGGCGGCACATCCGGTTTTCGCCTCTCGGCTGAAGAAGCGTTTGCGTGAAGGTGCGAAGCTGATCGTGATCGATCCGCGCGTCACCGAAATGGTGAAATCGCCGCACGCGTCGGCAAAGTACCATCTGCCGCTGATGCCGGGCACTAACGTCGCGGTTCTCACCGCCTTGGCCCATGTGATCGTCACCGAAGGTCTGGCCGACGAGGCGTTTGTTCGTGAGCGTTGCGACTGGACCGAGTTCCAGGAGTGGGCCGCGTTCGTCTCGCTGAAGAAGAACAGCCCCGAGGCAACGGCGATCCAGACTGGCGTCGATCCGAAAGTGTTGCGCGAAGCGGCGCGCCTGTTCGCCACCGGCGGCAACGGCGCGATCTATTATGGCCTCGGCGTCACCGAGCACAGCCAGGGTTCGACCACCGTTATGGCAATCGCCAACCTTGCGATGGCGACCGGCAACATCGGCCGGCCGGGCGTCGGCGTGAACCCGCTGCGTGGTCAGAACAATGTGCAAGGCTCCTGCGATATGGGTTCATTCCCGCACGAACTGCCGGGCTATCGCCATATCTCTGGCGATGCCGTGCGCGAGCAGTTCGAGAGCCTGTGGAACGTCAAGCTCAACAACGAACCGGGCCTGCGCATTCCGAACATGTTCGATGCCGCCATCGAAGGCACGTTCATGGGCATGTACTGCCAGGGCGAGGATATTCTGCAGTCCGACCCGAACACCAAGCATGTCGTTGCCGCGTTGTCGTCGATGGAGTGCGTGGTGGTCCACGACCTGTTCCTGAACGAGACCGCGAACTATGCCCACGTGTTCCTTCCGGGTTCGACCTTCCTGGAGAAAGACGGCACGTTTACCAACGCCGAGCGCCGCATCCAGCGCGTCCGCAAGGTGATGGCACCGCTCAATGGCTATGCTGACTGGGAAATCACCATCATGCTGGCCAATGCGATGGGGTATAGGATGCATTACGATCATCCGTCCCAGATCATGGACGAGATCGCAGCGCTGACGCCGACTTTCACCGGTGTATCGTATCAGAAGCTCGAAAAGCTTGGTTCGGTGCAGTGGCCATGCAACGAAAAGGCGCCCGAAGGCACGCCGGTCATGCACATCGATCACTTCGTGCGCGGCAAGGGTAAGTTTGTCATCACGGAATATGTCGCAACCGACGAACGCACCGGACCGCGCTTCCCGTTGTTGCTCACCACGGGGCGCATCCTGAGTCAGTACAATGTGGGCGCGCAGACACGGCGCACGGAAAATGTCGTGTGGCATTCCGAAGATCGGCTCGAGATGCATCCGCACGATGCCGAGCAGCGCGGCGTCCGCGACGGCGATTGGGTTCGGCTGGCGAGCCGCGCGGGCGAAACCACTTTACGTGCGCTGATTACGGATCGTGTCGCCCCGGGCGTGGTCTACACGACGTTCCATCACCCTGACACGCAGGCTAACGTCATTACCACGGAGTTCTCCGACTGGGCGACCAACTGTCCGGAGTACAAGGTCACGGCGGTGCAGATTTCTCCGTCGAATGGACCGAGCGATTGGCAGAAGGAATACGACGAGCAGGCGCGCAATTCGCGGCGTATCGCTCCACTGGAGGCGGCGGAGTAATTGGCAAAACCACCGGCCATAAGCACCCAACGGTACGTCTGGCGCGAAAGCGGGGTCAGCGAGAGCCTCCGTTCGATTCCGGAAGAGACAGCAATTGCTATCACTTACAACGGCGGAACCTACGCCGTGATGATGGCGACGCCTCAGGATCTCGAGGACTTCGCTGTCGGTTTCAGCCTCGACGAAGGCGTTGTGCGATCTTCTTCGGAGATCGAGTCGCTCGAGGTGCTGACGCTCGATGACGGAATTGAATTGCGGATGTGGCTCGCACAGGTGAACGCAGATCGCCTGAGCGAGCGTCGCCGTCACATCGCGGGTCCGACCGGTTGCGGATTGTGCGGCATCGACTCGATCGTCGAGGCAATGCGCCCTGCGACTATCGTCGGGCTTGGGCGCAGCTTTTCACCGGCGCAGATTATGAGCGCCATGCAGAGTTTGCCGCCGCTTCAGAAAATCAATATCGAGACGCGTGCGGTTCATGCTGCGGGATTCTGGACTCCAGAGCAGGGTATTGTTGCCTTGCGCGAGGATGTCGGGCGTCACAATGCGCTCGACAAACTCGCCGGCGCACTGGCGCGTTCTGATGCCAAGGCAGAGAGCGGCATGGTGCTTCTGACCAGCCGCGTGTCGGTCGAAATGGTTCAGAAGACTGCGTCCATCGGTGCATCTGTGATGGTGTCGGTCTCTGCGCCGACTGCCCTGGCCGTGAATATGGCTAAAAAGGCCAACATCACGCTTGCTGCCATTGCGCGGGCAGATGGCTTCGAGATTTTCACACATCCACATCGAATCCTACCCGGAGGGGCAGTTCATGTCGTCGCCTGACCGGCTTGTCTATATGGCCAACCAGATCGGCAAGTTCTTTACGAGCCAGGGCGCTGGAAAAGCTGTGCCGGGCGTAGCCGAACACATCAAGAAATTTTGGGATCCTCGAATGCGCTCCGCGATCCTGGCGCATCTCGATAAGGGTGGGGCCGGATTGGATCCGGACGTGAAGGAAGCGATCACGACTCTGAGGAAAGCAGGAACGCAATAGACGGCAGACACGCTCACAAAAAAAGGGCGGCTGAAATTTTTACCTCTTGGGGAGAACAGACATGACCACCATACAACAGGCGGGCACCGTCTCCGGTGCCGCGCCCGGCATTCTTGAAAAATCACGAACCGTCGCGACCGCCGGCTTCAATCGCTGGCTCGTTCCACCGGCTGCTCTCTGCATCCATCTTTGTATCGGTATGGCTTACGGCTTCAGCGTGTTCTGGCTGCCGCTGTCACGTGCCATTCCGAATGCTCCCGTTTGCACGGGTCTGATGGAAGAGCTTGTCTCTACGGGTTGTAACTGGCGCGTCGCCAGTCTTGGCTGGATGTATACGCTCTTCTTCGTTCTGCTCGGCATCGCTGCTGCCGTATGGGGCGGCTGGCTTGAACGCGAAGGGCCGCGCAAAGCGGGCTTCGTTTCAGCGCTTTGTTGGTGTGGCGGCCTCGTACTCGGCGCGATTGGCGTCTACACCCATCAGCTCTGGCTGTTGTGGCTCGGTTCAGGTGTGATCGGCGGCATTGGTCTCGGCCTCGGTTACATTTCCCCGGTTTCGACATTGGTGAAATGGTTCCCCGACCGTCGCGGCATGGCGACGGGCATGGCCATCATGGGCTTTGGCGGCGGCGCGATGATCGGTGCTCCGCTCGCCAACCTCCTCATGAATTACTTCAAGACATCCACCACGACGGGTGTCTGGGAGACGTTCCTCTCCATGGGCATCATCTATTTTGTATCATGATGATCGGCGCGTTCCGCTATCGCGTGCCGCCTGCCGGCTGGCAGCCTGAGGGCTGGACGCCGCCGGCGAAGTCGAATGCGATGATCTCCAAGAGCAACGTTCATCTCAAGGATGCGCACAAGACACCGCAGTTCTGGCTGATCTGGTGGGTGCTCTGTCTGAACGTGTCGGCGGGTATCGGCGTGATTGGCATGGCGTCGCCGATGTTGCAGGAAATCTTCGCTGGCAAGCTGATTGGTTTGCCCGACGTTGGTTTCAATCAGCTGACGACAGCGCAAAAGGCGCAGATTGCTGCGATCGCGGCTGGTTTCACCGGCCTGCTGTCGCTGTTCAACATCGGTGGCCGCTTCTTCTGGGCATCGCTGTCGGACAAGATCGGCCGCAAGAACACGTACTATACGTTCTTCATTCTCGGCATCGTGCTCTACGCACTCGCGCCGACATTTGCTGCGATGGGGTCGAAGCTGTTGTTCGTGCTCGGTTTCGGTATCATCCTGTCGATGTACGGCGGTGGCTTTGCGACAGTGCCAGCATACCTGGCTGACATGTTCGGCACGCAGTTCGTGGGCGCCATCCATGGCCGTCTGCTGACGGCGTGGTCGACTGCAGGCATCATCGGTCCGGTGGTTGTGAACTACATCCGCGAATTCCAGCTAGCTGCTGGCGTTCGTCCGGATCAACTTTATAACACCACGATGTACATCCTTTGCGCGATGTTGGTGGCCGGTTTGATCTGCAACTATCTGATCAAGCCCGTCGATCCGAAATGGCACATGAGCGAAGCGGAGGTTGCCAAACTGCAGGCTGCGACTGCGAGCGCTGCTTCGAGCGTCCAGACCGGTTCGTTTGGAATCGGCAAGGGTGGCTTCGATGCGCCGGCGCTGGTGTTCTGGGCCTTCGTGGGCATTCCGTTGGCTTGGGGTGTCTGGATCACGCTGCAAAGCGCCGCGAAGATCTTCTGATCTCGGATAGCCGCGGGATCTATCGGTCCCGCGGCTTCACGCCTGTCGTTCACACATTCAAGATCAAGGGAAATCCCATGTCTCGCATCAATAGCTGTCTCGTTGCAGCGTTTCTTGTCGTTGGCACGTTGTCGGCTGCATCGGCACAGACGGCGGCGCCTGCGCCAGCTGCGGCTGCAAAACCCTCAAAAATGAAACTGACAGCTGAGAAGCTGAAGGATATGAAGGCGAAGTGGAGCGCCAACAAGACAAAACTCAAAGCCTGTCGATCGGAAGTGAAGGCCAAAGGTCTCGCCGGCGACGACCGCTGGTTCTATATCGAAGACTGCATGGGTAAGACCTGAAGCAGCTGGTTAGTTGCAAGGGGCATGACAGCGTCACTGTCATGCCCCTTTTTTATGTGCCGCTTTGTCTTGTGGACCGTCCATCCCGCAGCTCAAGCCTGTTTGCGCGGTGGTTGGGCCACAGGAGGCGAAGCAACCCGATCCGGACGGTCCTGTTCGTTGAACAGAATGCGCTCGGACGCTCCGGCAAGGTCGTCATATTGGCCGCTTCGCAGCGACCACATGAAAGCTCCAAGCGCGATGCCTCCAAGCGCGAGGGCGATCGGAATCAGATAATAGACGTCTGTCATCTGGCTTGCTCCATGCGGAATGGATGCAGCAGCTTCCCGGCAGGTGTCTCGTTCTTGCGGGATGTCTTGCTCAGGCTTGGACCGGCCAGACGCAAGGCATTGGCAATCACGATCAGTGAGGATGCCGACATCGCTACAGCCGCAACCAGCGGGGTCACATATCCGGCAATGGCGATCGGTACGGCAATCACGTTGTAGCCTACCGCGAGGATGAGATTTTCACGCACAAGTTGCCCCGCGCGGTGTGCGACGTCGATTGCCTGTGGGATTGCCATCAGGCTTTCATGCAGGAAGACCAGATCGGCTTCGTTGCGGCTGACGTCGGCGGGCGAGGCCGGCGCCATGGGGGCGTGTGCTGCCGCGAGGGCAGGCGTATCGTTCAAACCATCGCCGACCATCAGCACGCGCCGCCCTGCGCTCGTGAGGTCGGCAATATGCTTGGTCTTTCCGGCAGGAGAAACGCCTGCAAGATAAGGAACGCCGAGCGTCGCCGCGAGATGGCGCACCGGCTCGTCGCGATCGCCGGACATGATCTCGACGCGATATCCTTGCGCTGAAATTGCGTCGACGCTCTGGCGGGCGTCCGGCCGCAGGTCGCTTTCGAACTGGAAAACGCTACGCTGGTGTCCGTCCTCTGACAAAACAACACCGGATGGCAGGTTCGAAAGACTGTCCAGGCCATCGCTCAAAGCCCAATCGGGGCGTCCCAGCCGATATAGTGTTTCGCCGACACGAGCTTCGAGCCCGGCTCCCGGCGTTTCCGAAATGCCGGTCAAAACTATCGGCGTCACGCCATTGTCCCTGCCAGCCGCTGCGATGGCGCGGGAATAGGGATGGCGGGAGTGCGCCGCGATGGATGCGGCGATAGCCAGTGCCGCAGGGTCGATGGGCGTATCATTTGCAAGCCTCATGCGATCCAGCGTCAGCGTGCCGGTCTTGTCGAAAACAACCGTATCGATTTCGGCAAGACGCTCCAGCGCGCCTCCATCCTTGATCATGATGCCGGCCTCAAATAGCCGGCGCGCCGCGACAACCTGGACCATGGGAACGGCCAGTCCGAGCGCGCAGGGGCAGGTGATGATCAGGACCGCAATGGCGATCATAAGAGAGCGATGCATATCGCCGGTGGCGATCAGCCAGCCGATGAGTGTCAGGAGCGCCGTCAGATGCACGACGGGAGCATAGAGCTGCGAAGCACGATCAGCGATGCGGCGATAGACCGAACGGCCTGCTTCGGCCGCTTCCATCATCCGCATCATTTCCGCGAGGAACGAATCCCTGGCGGTGGCGGTGGCAAGAATGGTCAGAGGTCCGGTTAGGTTCAGCGTTCCGGCCGACAGCATTGACCCGGCAACAGCTGGTTGCGGCAGGCTCTCTCCGGTGACGATCGCACAATCGATATCCGATATGCCTTGCAAGACCCTGGCATCGACCGGCACGCGTTCACCCGCGGGAAGAAGGATAATCATGCCTGTCCGGATTTCTCCGACGGGCAGGTAAGCATGCGAGCCGTCGTCGTGCACGATCAGCGCTCCGCGCGCTGCAAGCCGTGCAAGTCCCTTGACCGCAGTTCGCGCGCGTTCGCGCATCATGTAATCGAGGGTTCGGCCGATCAGCAGGAAGAAGAGGAGTGAAATGGAGGCGTCGAAATAGGCATGAACGCCGTGATGGACCGTCTCATAAAGGCTCATTCCGAACGCGAGCAACACGCCGATCGAGATCGGGACGTCCATATTTGTCTGGCCGTGACGCAGGCTGCGCCACGCGGACTCGAAGAAGACATGTCCCGAATAAATCAGCGCAGGGCAGGCGATCAGCGCCGAAATCCAGTGAAACATAACTCGAGTGTCGGGTTCTGCACCGACCCAGATCGCAATCGAAAGTCCCATGATGTTGCTGGCGGCGAATCCTGAGACCGCCAGCGCGCGGATTAACTCCGTCAGGGTTTCGTCTTTCGTCTCTGAGTCGATGTCATGGAGATGAGCATGGTAGCCAATCTTTTCCAGCGTTTGGATCAGGGCCGGCGGTTTCCCCACTACCCGCCAGCGAACAGCGACGCGCTTGGTCGACAGATTGACCCGTGCTTGTTCGACATCGGGAAGTGCACTGAGTGCGGCTTCGATCTTGTGGATGCAGGCCCCACAATGAATGGATGGCACGGAAAGGTTGCTCTGGCGGATGCCGTCATCGACAAGACGGCTGGCGAGCAGCATTTCTTCGTCCGCGATTCGCGGATCGGTCATCGCGAGAGCCACCTCGGCGCCGGGTGCGCAGCAACTCATCGGATACTCCATCTCCGCGCGGTAGAGCGCGGATTATTCATTCGCTTAAGATTCCTCGGACGAAACAGCGCGATAGGCATGCCATGTGCCGTGACCCAGCACCGGAAACACCACGATAAGGCCCACGAGTCCGGTCGCAAGGCTCAGCAGAAACAGTGCGATGACGATAGCGCCCCATGTCAGCATCACCGGCAGATTGTTCCAGACCAGAGCCGTGCTGGTGCCCATGGCGGTCAATGCATCGACCCGCTTGCTGAGCAGCATCGGAATGGAAAATGCACTGATGGCGAAGGAAAATGCGGCGAACAATCCGCCGATCGCGCTGCCAACGAACAGCATCGCCCAGCCGGTCGGTGTCGTGAACAGCATTGGCGCGATGCGATCCAGGCCCGGAAACGGCACCAGGCCAAAGAATAGGGCATAGACGATCACGGCGGCGCGCATCCAGGTGATCATCAGCAGACATAAAAGAACGCCCGCGAACAGAATCTGGCCGCCTGACTTAGGTTTGACGAAGATCATGTTGGCAAGGCTGACCGGCTGACCGGTGGCAATGCGCCGGCTCTTTTCGTACAGGCCGACGGCGAGAATCGGACCGACAACCATGAAGCCGGCAAAGGCCGGAAACAGGATGTAGTCCCATCCGAACCGGAACAGGCCGACAACGATTGCGATCGAGGCCAGGAAGATGAGCAGTCCGTATGCAATACTGGACGCAGGCTGCACAGTGAAGTCACGCCAGCCGGCGGCCAGCCAGGTAAACGCATCGGCAGGAGCCAGCGATCGTTGCCAGCGGTTCTTGACCTGAAGCGGTGGCACAAGGCTCGGGATCATGGTCATGTGCAGCTACTCCGCAGACAGTTTGATTGGCGTCGTGGTCTTGGGCGAACAGGATGATTTCGCCGCACTGAAGCCGGTGCTGCGATCAGTCGCCTGACCACCTCGAACATGATCGACGCAGTCCGGCTGCGAGATCATGGCGACGTAGAGGAGATGAGCATTCGCGGCGACGAGCAGGAGCACGCCGAGGCCGATCAGCAGCTTCACGAACGGCTTTATTGTCGAACGTTCTGTGGGCGTTGCCGCGCAGGTCATTTGCCCCTCTGATCGAACAGGTAGAGCGCGAGGATTTTCCGGTCGAGCGGTGTCAGGCGATTTTCCCATGTGGGCATGCGGCCCTGACGGCCACTCCAGACCGTGTTGAGAATGGATTGCTTGTCGCCGCCATAGATCCAGGACTTGTCGGTCAGGTTCGGTGCACCGAGGTCGGCTTTGCCTTTGCCATCGTCGCCGTGGCAGGTGGCGCAGTTGGCAGCGAACACGGCTTTGCCAGCTTCGACCTGGCCGGGTTTGGCGTCTTTGGCTGCAGCGGGATTGGACAGGGTCTGCACAAAGGCGACGACGTTATCGACGTCTGCTGCGGGAATCATCTGGTCATGGCCGAAGGCAGGCATTTGTGAAACGCGTGTATCGGGATGCGTTGAATTGATGCCGACGCGGATTGTCTCGGCAATAGCCGCGGGATCGCCGCCCCATAGCCATGATGAGGTGGTGAGGTCGGGGAAGCCCGGACCGCCTTTCGCATTGAATCCATGACAGGCGGCGCAGTTGTCGCCGAACAGCGTCCGTCCGGACTGGCGAACGATGTTCATCAACCGCGGATCGGCCTGAATGGTCGCATAGCTGTCGGCTTCGATGTTCTTGGTCCATTGATCGCGGCTGAGCGAAGCCTGCTTCAGGGATTCCTCCACATTTCGCCGGTCATCAAGCCCCAACAGTCCCTTTGTGTAGGTCACGCCAATCGGCCACGCCGGCATCAGGATCCAGTAGGCGAACGAAAACAGCGCGGTCAGGATCAGGAAGAAATAGACCGGGCGGGGGACCGGCGTATTCAATTCCTTGATGCCGTTCCACTCGTGTCCGGTGGTCATATAACCGGTATGAAGATCGCGTTCTTCTACCGCCATGGCTTGTCCTCATCGCGCAAAATGGAAGTCGCGGCGCGATCGAAACTCTTTCTGTTCGACGGCCAGTACGCATAAATCAAAACGATGATCGAAAGTCCGATCAGGTAGAACAACCCGAACGATTTCGAAAACCACACCAGCGTGTTGTGCTCGACATCCATGATTACTTCGCCTCCGCAACAGGCTTGTACGGCACTTCGGTCAGCCGGCCGAGAATCTGGAGATACGCAACAAGCGCATCCATTTCCGTGACATCGCCGGTCTTGCCATCGAACGCGCGAACATTCGTCGCCGCGCCGTATCGTTTGGTGACGCCTTCCGCAAACGGCGTGTCCGGTGCGGCCTGTCCGTAAGTGTCCGACGCGGCATTCGCAATCATATCGTCGGTATAGGGCACGCCGACCGCACGCATGGCCTTGAGATGCAATCCCATGTCGTCTGTTCGCAGTATCGTCCGGGATAGCCAGGCATAGGCCGGCATCACCGAGACCGACATCACATCACGCGGATTATTTAAATGAGCGACATGCCATTCGTCCGAATATTTGCCGCCGATACGCGCCAGATCCGGTCCGGTGCGCTTTGAGCCCCACATCATCGGGTGATCGTATTTTGATTCAACAGCGAGGGAATAGGGACCATAACGCTCGACCTCATCGCGCAGCGTGCGGATCATCTGCGAGTGGCAGGCATAGCAGCCTTCGCGGACGTAAATGTTGCGGCCAGCAAGTTCGAGCGGCGTATAGACGCGCATGTCGGGCGCATTCTCGACGGTCTGATGGATCGTGAACAGCGGCGCGATTTCCACGAGCCCCCCGATACTCGACACGATGACAATGCCGAGAACGAGACCGATGGCTTTGCGCTCAAGTTTATAGTGCAGTCCGAACATGCGATTATTCTCCGGGCTGAAGGGCGGGGACCGGAGCAGAATCCGGGCGATCAGCCGCTGTTTCGGGCGCAACTCTCGATGACGCGGTCTTGATGGTCATCCAGATATTGTAGGAGCCGACTACCGCGCCGATCAGGAACAGAAGGCCGCCAATCGCGCGGGCGATGTAGTAGGGGCGCATCGCAACCAGCGAGTCCACGAAGGAATAGGCCAGCGTG
The DNA here is from genome assembly GCA_964594185.1 of uncultured Afipia sp. Taxonomy (GTDB): domain Bacteria; phylum Pseudomonadota; class Alphaproteobacteria; order Rhizobiales; family Xanthobacteraceae; genus Afipia. Next base: position 13,185 of record CAZQMD010000100.1, read on the forward strand.
CCGCTCTCGTTATAGGTCCGCCACATCAGTCCCTGAATGATGCCGGAATTCCACATCGCGAAGACGTAGACAATGGTGCCGGCAACGGCGAGCCAGAAGTGAACCTCGACGAGCTTCGGCGAATACATGGTCTTGCTCTTCCACAGCCAGGGCACAGAGGCATAGATCGAGCCGAAGGTAATCATGGCCACCCAGCCGAGTGCGCCGGCATGGACGTGGCCGACAGTCCAGTCGGTGTAATGCGACAGCGCGTTAACGGAGCGGATCGCCAGGAACGATCCTTCGAAGGTGGTCAGCCCGTAGAATACTGCCGCCACCATCATGAAACGCAGCGTGGCGTCGTCACGAACCTTGTCCCATGCGCCGTTCAGCGTCAGCAGCGCGTTGGCGGCGGATGCCCATGAGGGGATCAGCAGCATCAGCGAGAAGGTCATGCCGAGCGTCTGCACCCACTGCGGCAATGCCGTGTAGTGCAAGTGGTGCGAGCCCGCCCACATATAGAAGAACGTGATGCCCCAGAAGCTGATGATCGAGAGGCGATAGGAAAAGATCGGCCGGCCCGCGCGCACCGGCAGATAGTAGTACATCATGCCGAGAAAACCCGCCGTCAGGAAGAACGCGACAGCGTTGTGCCCATACCACCATTGCGTCATGGCGTCCTGCACGCCGGAGAACAGCGAATAGCTCTTGGCGTGACCGAACGAGACAGGCACCGCGAGATTGTTCACGATGTGCAGGATTGCGACGACCAGAATGAAGGCCATGTAGTACCAGTTGGCCACATAGATGTGCGGCTCTTTGCGCCGCGCCAGCGTGCGCAGGTAGATTCCGAAGTAAGTCACCCATACGACCACAAGCCAGAGGTCGGCGTACCATTCGGGCTCCGCATATTCCTTCGACTGGGTAATGCCCATCAGGTAGCCGGTAACGGCGAGAAGGCAGAACAGGTTGTACCCCATCAACACAAACCAGGGGCTGAACTGATCGGGGAGGCGCGCGCGCGACGTCCGCTGCAGGACATAAAGCGATGTTGCGATCAGCGCATTGCCGCCGAAACCGAAGATGACGCTTGTGGTGTGCACGGGCCGCAAGCGTCCGAAGCTCGACCATCCGGCATCGAATGTGAGATCCGGCTTGACCAGCAGCCACGCCACCCAGTCGCCGATGAACAATCCGAACACAGCCCAGATCATCGCGAGAATGATGCCGAGCTTGGTTGGATCGTCGTAGTAGAGAGACAGGCGATCGTCGCTAGGCTCGGGGTCGTAATAAACCGAGATGATCTTGAACGTTCCTGCGACTGCACACAGCACGATCAGCCAGCCGTGCGCGCCAAGGAGATCGTCTCGTCCTGCGACACCGAGTGCCAGTCCGCAAAAGCCGACAACAAGCAGAATAATCAGCGCAAGCTGCCGTTCGTTTTTTGTAAGTTGCCCCATCATCTGTGTCGCCCGCTCCAGCCGACTTGGGCTGGCTCCCTGCAATTAAAATCAAATGCGCGCTGGTCGTGCCGATGGTTGTTCCAGCCTACGCCGGGACTTCGGAACCCGAAAGCCGACTCGACCGCTGCGCCCCGGTTTTTGCTTTCCTCAACCTATGCCGATGATCGCTGCTGTCTTTGCTCCAGAGCAAAGACAGCGGTCCGAAATGCTGCCGCCCTTGGCTCATCCGAAAAAGCGGATGCGGCATGCGGATTCGGACTTCCATAAGAAATATTTAATATATATCTTATTCGGGTTCAGCAATCCAATCGGAAGCCCGCATGCGACTGACCAATTTCTCCGACTATGCCTTGCGGGTGCTGCTCTATGCCGCCGCACGCAGCAACGCATTGATCACAATCGAAGAAACGGCGCGAGTGTATGGGATCTCCCGTGCGCATCTCATGAAGGTCGTGAACCAGTTGACGCGGGCCGGTTTCCTGAAGGCCGTACGCGGGCGCTCCGGCGGGCTCGAACTGGCAAAGCGCCCCGACAGGATCAGCCTTGGCGACGTGGTCCGGGCGACCGAGCCGGACTTCGCCCTGGTCGAATGTTTCACGTCCGAGATTCGCTGTCTCATCACGCCGCGCTGCCGGTTGCGGGGCGTCTTGAATGAGGCGCTGGGTGCCTTTGTCGCAACGCTCGACCGCTACACGCTGGCCGATCTGGTTTTGCGTCCGGAGGATTTTGGAATTCAGCCAGCGGCATAAGCCACAGCTCAGGAGAGGATCGAACGATGACTCACATAGAACAGGGTGGCCCTGAGCGCCGCGCCCGAATCACGGCGGAGATCATGGGAAAAACCGGCATCGATGAGGCAATGATCGAGCGGCTGGTCCGGCTGTTTTATCAGCGCATCCAGGCTGAGCCGGTGCTGGGGCCGATTTTTGCGGCGAGGGTCACCGATTGGGAGCATCATATCGCAAAACTATGCGCCTTCTGGTCGTCCGTGGCGCTGATGACCGGCCACTATCATGGGCAGCCGATGCGGATGCATATGGGCCTCCCGGTGAGCGGGACGCACTTCGACCTTTGGCTTGAACTATTTGAGGCAACGGCCGCCGAGGTTTGTCCTCCCGCCGCAGCCGAGCATTTCATCGAACGAGCGCGGCGGATTGCAGACAGTCTTGAGCTGGGAATTGCGACGGTACAGGGCAGAATCCAAGCGCCGCGCCATTCACGTCCGAAG
>CAZQMD010000101.1:0-15723 GCA_964594185.1 uncultured Afipia sp.
CTTTCACCCGATCAGAAGCGCGCGTTCGCGCTCGGCTGGCTGAACTCGCTTGGGGCGGAAAGCCTCGGCGTGGTGGTCGCGATCCTCAACCTGATCTGGGTGCCGATCGTCTCGTTCGCGGACATCGCCATTCCAGACAAGATCCTGACGCTGCCGATCATCGCAGCCTTCATCGTGTCGCTGGCGCACTTCCTGACGCTCTACCGGTTGCGCGTGCCGGTGAAGGTCGGACAGATGCTGGGCGCCATGGTGGCCGCCATGTCGGTGCAGTGGACGGTGTCCCGCGCCGTGGCCAATGGCCTGATCACCGACCATCTCCCGTTCGCCCGCACGTCAAAAGGCGGACTATCGCGGATGTCGGTTGAGTTTCAGGCGTTCTGGGAGGCGGTGATCGGCATCCTGCTGATCATCGGCGCCATCGTGCTTGTGGCTTTCAACGTGAAGGAAGTCCGGGAGATCAATATCTTCGCGGGCGTACTGGTACTGCAGAGCCTGCCATTCCTGTCTGCCGTGGCGATCGCGATTCTGGAGAATTCGCGGATCAACGCGTTCGAGTTCTGGAAATCATCGTCGGTTCGCGCCGCCGAACTGATCGGACTTCGCCGCGAGACGACACCGGCCAGCGTTGGCGCGCAGCGGCCTGTCCCCTCGGATATTCGCTCCGACGCGAATTGAGCGGCGGCTACGAGCGATCAGCTTACTTGATGCTGACGAAGGTACCCCAGACGGCGGCGATGCAGGCCCCGATCAGGACGTACCAGGGATGCTGGCAGAACGCGTCGCCGTAGAGGCACATCTGCGCACCGATCTTGCCCAGCTGACCATGATCGGCGGCATAAAAAAGTCCGGACAGGACAACCAACAGACCGGCGACGAAATACATTCCCGTGATCCTCTCGCAGCAGCAAAACCGCATCTGGACGCGGCGCCATTCTTGCTGCGATTCCCCGCGCGCGTCGAGGACCGGCCGCTGTTTCAATTAAAGGATTCATGGTGAGCGCGGAGGGACTCGAACCCTCGACCCCATGATTAAAAGTCACGTGCTCTACCGCCTGAGCTACGCGCTCACGTGTCGCGGTGTGTAGGTGGCGGGTGGATGCGGGTCAAGTGCAGCCCGGCATCGTTGTTCAGGCTGTGGAATTCCCAGGCGTCATGTCTTTGGCTCCTGTCTGTTCCAACGATGGAGATGACAATTGACATTGGAACAAAAAGAGAACAATCTGGCTGAAAACCCGCCGGAGAAGACCGATGGCCGATATTTCCTATTATGTAGCTCTTCCATTCAGCACGGACGACGACGGGTCTGTCGTGGCCGGAACTGCTGAAGAATTCCAGAGCGCTTCCACAGCAATCCGCCGCGCAGAAACGCTGTCACGAACGGCTGGCGCCATTGGGGCTGTTGCATTCACCCGGTCGGGAGACCCCATGACCGGCGATTTCAAAGACGCAATGATCCTGAAGTCCTTTGGCAATGTCCCGGCGGACCTGAGCGCCCTGTAGGCAGGCTTCCCCTCCTCCAAGCATCAGGACCTGCGGTCCTCCTGCTCCTTCAATTCGTCTTCGCTCAGATCATTCCTGGGTGTCACGAAGTCTTCGCTGTCAGGATCCACCTGAAACGGTGCATCTTTTGTTGGATCCGGCCGGCGTTTTTTCGCCGGGTCGGTGGCGTTGCGTTTCTTCTTTCCAGTCATCGAACGGTTTCCTTGCCCTGCTGGTATGGCTGCATCGCCTGTCCTGAATATGGCTGAGCGCGCACGCATCTGCTACGGCTGGCTGCCAGATTTCGAGGATCGCCGTCATGACGAATCTCCCCGTCGCTTCCGAAGATACCGCGAGCGACTTCGACGTGCCCGTTCCTTACATGCAGCGGACTCGCGATTACTATCTCGCCATCGGCTATGATACGCCTTACCGCTGGGCGCACAATGTTGCAGCGCCGTTCCAGACGCTTCGCAAACCGCTGGCACAGTCTCGCGTCGCCATAGTGACAACTGCCGCCCGCTTCGATCCCTCGAAAGGCGACCAGGGACCGGGGGCGGCCTACAACGGAAGCGCGAAATTCTATCAGGTGTACGACGGCGACACCGCGCAGCAGCACGATCTGCGAATCTCCCACATCGCCTACGACCGCGCGCACACATCGGCGACCGACATGAACACATGGTTTCCGCTGGCGCAGTTGCATCGCCTCGCAAGCGAGGGCCGGATCGGATCGGTCGCTCCGCGTTTCTTCGGCGCGCCAACCAATCGCAGCCATCGCGTCACCACTGAGACCGACGCGCCCGAGATTCTTGCGCGCTGCAAGGCGGACAATGTCGATGCCGCGATCCTCGTGCCGAACTGCCCAGTCTGTCATCAGACCACAGCGTTGGTTGCACGCCATCTTGAAGCTAACGGGATATCGACGGTGCTGATGGGCTGCGCCAAGGACATCGTGGAGCATGCCGCCGTGCCGCGTTTCCTGTTCAGCGATTTTCCGTTGGGCAATTCGGCTGGCAAGCCTCACGACGTGGCGTCTCAAGCGTTCACACTGGAACTGGCCTTGAAGGTGCTCGAAAGCGCGCCGGGTCCGCAAACGACCGTTCAGTCTCCGCTGCGCTGGAGCGAGGACGCGTCGTGGAAGCGCGACTACAACAATGTGGAACGCATGGCGCCAGAAGAACTCGCGCGCCGCCGCCGCGACTTCGATGCCCAGAAAGAAGCCGCGCGCGGCAATCGCGTGGCGTGATTACTCGGACTTTCCGGCAGCCTTGCGCAAGGCTGCGTTGATCCGGTCCTGCCATCCGGGGCCACCCTCCTGAAAATATTCGAGAACGTCCTGATCGATCCGGATCGAGACCAGCTCCCGTACGCCCGGAATCGCGGCCTGCTTTGGAGGCGCCTCCGCCACCTTCGTGGTGACGGACTTGAATGCGGCTTCGGCCTCCGTCTTCGCATCGTTGAGCGTGCGCGGCCGCCTTGGGGGTGATGCCATCCTCAAATTCCCTCGAACAAGGCCGTCGACAGGTAGCGTTCGGAGAACGACGGGATGATCGCGAGAATGGTCTTGCCCGCATTTTCCGGCCGCTTGCCAAGCTCCAGAGCCGCCGCGATGGCCGCACCGGACGAGATGCCGCCGGGAATGCCTTCACTGCGCGCAAGCGCACGGGAGGTCGCGATCGCTGTTGCGCTATCTATCTTGACGATCTCGTCGATCACCGAGCGGTCGAGAATATCCGGAACGAAACCTGCCCCGATGCCCTGGATCTTGTGTGGCGAGTGCTGACCACCGGACAGGACCGGACTTTCCACCGGCTCGACAGCGACCACCCGCAAGGACGGCTTGCGCGGTTTCAGAACCTGCCCGACACCGGTGATCGTGCCGCCGGTTCCGACGCCCGCCACGAAGATATCGATATCGCCTTGGGTGTCGTTCCAGATTTCCTCCGCCGTGGTACGGCGATGCACCTCGGGATTAGCCAGATTCTTGAACTGCTGCGGCATCACCGAATTGGGTGTGTTGCGTATCAATTCCTCGGCAGTTGCGATCGCTCCCTTCATGCCTTGCGCAGCAGGCGTCAGAACGATTTCCGCGCCGAGGAACGCCAGCATCTTGCGGCGCTCGATGGACATCGACTCCGGCATGACGAGTTTTAGGCGATAGCCTCGTGACGCTGCGACATAGGCCAGCGCAATGCCGGTGTTGCCGGAAGTCGGTTCGATCAGAACGGTGTCCTGATTGATGATCCCGGCCTTTTCCATCGCGATGATCATCGCGGCGCCGATACGATCCTTCACGCTCGCTGCCGGATTGAAATACTCAAGTTTAGCGAGAATTTTCGCTTTCACGCCGTTCTGCTCCGGCAACCGATGCAGCCGGACAATCGGCGTATCGCCAAATGCATCAACGATGCTGTCGTAAACCCGTCCGCGCCCCGGCGGCTTGACTTGCGAAACGCTTGCGGGAGTTTTGTTGTCCATGCCGGGTCCTCCAAAATCAAATGCCAACTATCAGAGACAGTTACGCGCAATAAACATCTTCCGCCATTAAGGACAGCCACACCGCTTTGCGCAAGAGGTTCGCAGGATGCACCGAGATCAGGCATTGCATCGCAAAATGTAATTTCTCAAAAGGAACGCATTTGTGTTGCGACATCTTCAAACTCCCATGTGTATAGTGGGCACAAGCTCAGATCAGGTAGGGAGGTCACGATGCCAGCACTTGCTGAAATTCTGTCGACCAAGCCATCACGCTTACCGCCGCGCATGTGCGATCGTCCGATTTGCACGATCTGCGCGGACTCGATGGTCGCAGCAGAGGCATCGGCGTTTCTTTCCGAAAATGTGATCAGCTACCTGTGGACCTGCGACAACTGCGGTTATGGCTTCGTTACGAAGCATTCCACAAGAATCGTCTGCAACTAGACCAATTAGCGGACTGACTCAGCGCGGCGCGATATCGCCCCGCGCCCATCCTTCTTGTACCGATGTGCGGTAATCGTCATACGTTCCGGCGGCAATTGCCGCGCGGGCTCCGCTCATCAGGCTTTGGTAATAAGCGACGTTGATTTCGGACAACAGCATGGCGCCCAACGCCTCTTCGGACTTCACGAGGTGGTGCAGATAGGCGCGTGAATAGTCCCGCGCCGAGCGCCAGGGGCTTTCCTCGTCCAGCGGACGGGGATCGTCGGCGTGGCGGGCATTGCGCAGGTTGATGACACCGTGGCGGGTAAACACATGGCCGTGACGGCCGTTTCGTGTCGGCATCACGCAATCGAACATGTCGATCCCCCGCGCAATGGCTTCCAGCATATCGTCAGGCGTACCGACGCCCATCAGATAACGTGGACGATCCTGCGGCAGGACCGGCGCGACCTCTTCGATCATCGCCAGCATCACGGCCTGCGGTTCGCCGACCGCAAGGCCGCCCACCGCGTAGCCATGAAAGCCGATCTCGATCAGCCTGTGTGCGCTGTCGCGGCGCAATTCGGGAATGTCGCCACCCTGAACGATGCCGAACAGCATGTATCCCTCGGGGGCGGTTTCAAACGCGCGCTTGCTGCGCTCCGCCCAGCGGATCGACAACAGCATCGCACGTTCGATGTCGGCACGTTCGGCCGGGAGCCGCACGCATTCGTCAAGCTGCATGGCGATGTCGGAGCCGAGCAGCCGCTGCACCTCGATGGCGCGCTCCGGCGACAGTTCGACCTTGGTGCCGTCGATGTGCGAGCTGAATGTCACGGCCTGTTCGGTGACCTTGCGCAGCTTTGCCAGCGACATGACCTGAAAGCCGCCGGAGTCGGTCAGCATCGGGCCGTTCCAGGTGGTGAACTTCTGCAATCCGCCGAGCGCGGCGATGCGCTCCGCGCCCGGACGTAGCATCAGGTGATAGGTGTTGCCGAGCACGATGTCGGCGCCCGTCTCGCGAATGTCGCGCCAATGGATGCTCTTCATCGCACCCGCAGTGCCGACAGGCATGAAGGCAGGCGTGCGCACGACACCATGCGGCGTCGTCAGTTCGCCGGTGCGGGCTTCGCCGTCGCGGCCGAGAAGCTTGAAGTGATTGGGAACGCTCATCCTGTGTTTTACCTGCGAAACAACAGCGACGCGTCGCCATACGAATAGAAGCGATAGCCGCTTGCGATGGCATGAGCATAGGCCTGCTGCATGGTCTCCAGTCCGCTGAAGGCGGAAACCAGCATGAACAGGGTCGAGCGCGGCAGATGGAAGTTTGTCATTAGAACGTCCACCGCCTTGAAGCGATAGCCTGGCGTAATGAAGATCGCGGTTTCCGCGGTAAATGGCTGGATCGTGCCGTCCTCCGCCGCTGCACTCTCCAGAAGCCGAAGCGATGTTGTGCCCACTGCAATGATCCGTCCGCCTTTCGCGCGAGCAGCGTTAAGTTCGGCTGCCGTCTGGGCGGAGACCGTGCCCCACTCCGCATGCATCTTGTGGCCGGCCGTATCGTCGGCCTTCACCGGAAGAAACGTCCCTGCCCCGACATGCAGCGTCACGCGATGCAGGCCAACACCGCGCTCGCGCAATGCAACCTCGAGCGCCGGCGTGAAATGCAGTCCCGCCGTGGGTGCCGCGACAGCGCCCTCGCTGACTGCAAACATGGTCTGATAGTCGGCATTGTCGCGCTCGTCGGGTGTCCGACGTGACGCGATGTAGGGCGGCAGCGGCGGCGCGCCGACGTCAGCAATGGCCTGATCCAGCACCGGTCCATGAAACGCAAACAACAGCGTGACCTCGCCATTGTCGCCCTTGTGCTCGACCTCAGCGTCGAGATTGCCCAGCAGGCAGACGCGACCTTCATTTCCAAACCGGATGGCGTCGCCCTCAGCGAGCTTCTTCGCCGGCTTGACCAGCGCCTGCCATCGCGACCCATCGAGCCGCTTGATCAAAGTGGCCTCGATCTTGGGCTCGGTCTCGCGGCCGATACGGCGGCCGGTAAGTTGCGCCGGGATCACCTTAGTGTCGTTTACCACGAGCTGATCGCCCGGCTGCAGGAACAGCGGCAAATCCGAAACCGTTGCATCGGTCAGCGGCTGGTCCGGTTTCACGACGAGCATGCGCGCCGCATCACGCGGGCTGACAGGCCGCAGCGCGATGTTGGCTTCCGGAAGCTCGAAATCGAATAAATCAGTCCGCATGATGCAAACGCTCGTCATGGCCGGCTCGTCCCGGCCATCCACGTCTTCGAAGACACGAACCCTAAAGACGTGGATGCCCGGCACAAGGCCGGGCATGACGATCTCAGGGTTCAGTAAGGCCCGATTTACGCAGCGTCAGCCGCGATATGTGCCTTGACGATCTTGTCGGGATTCTGCACGGGCTCGCCGCGCTTGATCTTGTCGACGTTCTCCATGCCGGACGTAACCTTGCCCCACACAGTGTACTGCTTGTCGAGGAAGCGCGCGTCGTCGAAGCAAATGAAGAACTGCGAGTTGGCGGAGTCAGGATTTGCCGCACGCGCCATCGACGCCGTACCGCGCACATGCGGCTCGGCGTTGAACTCGGCCTTGAGATTCGGATACTTCGACCCGCCAGTGCCGGTGCCCTGCGGACAGCCGGTCTGGGCCATAAAGCCTTCGATCACGCGGTGAAAGACGATACCGTCGTAGAAGCCTTCGCGAACCAGTTTCTTGATGTGCTCGACATGGCCCGGCGCGAGATCGGGGCGCAATTCGATGGTCACTGGACCCTGCGTGGTCTCGAGGATCAGGGTGTTTTCAGCGTCTGCCATGATATTTCCTTTGCAGATTGGGCAATCCGCCATGGCCGTAACGACCGCGGATGGCCTGACGTGGATTACTTGATGTCGGAAGCGACCTGCACCTTCACCATCTTGTCTGGGTCCTGAACCGGCTCGCCGCGCTTGATCTTGTCCACGACGTCCATGCCGGACACGACTTCTCCGATCACGGTGTACTTGCCGTTGAGGAACGATGCGTCGGCATAGGTGATGAAAAACTGCGAGTTCGCCGAATTTGGCTCGCTCGAGCGGGCCATACCGACGATGCCGCGCTTGAACGGGACATTCGAGAATTCCGCCGGAAGATTCGGATACTTCGATCCTCCGGTGCCGTTGAAGCGCTGGCCGTCGCCGGTCTGCGCCATGAAACCTTCGATCACGCGGTGGAACGGCACGTTGTTGTAGTAGCCGTCACGCGCGAGCTGCTTGATGCGCTCCGCATGCTGGGGAGCCAGGTCAGTACGCAGTTTGACGATCACACGTCCCTTGGTCGTGTCGATGACAATCGTGTTGGCCTTGTCGAGACCGGCCGGAAGAGCCTGGGAAAAAGCGGGTGTTGCAAAAACAAAAGCCGCGAGAACGGCAAGGATGCGGATCATGAGAACTCCGGAGCAGAGGAAGTTATTTGCCCGCGAACTTTGTCTTCAGGCGCGCGGCGACCGCCTTGGGCACGAAATGAGAAACGTCTCCGCCCATCCCAGCGATCTGACGCACCAGTGTGGCGGTGATCGGGCGGACGGTGGCGGAGGCTGGCAGGAAAACGGTGCGAATCTCAGGCATCAGCGTCTGGTTCATGCCGGCGATCTGCATCTCGTAATCGAGATCGGTGCCGTCACGCAGACCACGGATCAGGATCGTGGCCCCTGCCCGCTGGGCAGCCGTCACGGTCAGATCATTGAACGTCACGCAATCGATCTCGCATTTGGCGCTGGCCGCTATGGGCGCAAACACCTCGCGGATCATCTCCTGCCGTTCCTCGACCGGAAACAGCGGCGCCTTGCCGGGGTGAATGCCGATTGCCACCACCAGCCGGTCGACCAGGCTGCAAGCCTGCCGTACGACATCCAGATGACCATTGGTGACGGGGTCGAACGACCCAGGATAGAGCGCAACACGGGACATGCCCCCTCCTAACCCGGCCCGGCGACCGCCGCAAGCTGGGCCGGTTCCACAAATTGCCGGTCGCCTCGCGGTTAAAATTTTTAAGATCTCGTGAACCTTTGCCCCTTGCCGCGCGTCATCCCTGCAAGCGGCCGCCAAGGCCGGATCCACAGGGACGCGGACCATGATCAAGGCACTTTCGGCATTGGCTATCGCGGCGTTTATCGCAGCCGCCGTGACCATCCTTCCCAGCTTTGCTCCACCCGTCGCGGCAAGCGTGCCTCAGCCCTTGGCGAAGGCGGACCGGCTTCCGTTTTTCGCCGCCAATACGTCTTGCGCCAGCCAGAACTGGCCCAACATCGAAGCATCATGCTTGCGCCGCACAAATTCGAAAGTCGGCATTCAGCCGGTGCGCCGCGTTACGGCCGATCGCGGTTAGCAAACCCAGCCAGTCACGCGCCGCGCCGGGTCAAGGCTCGCGCCACTGAATAATTTAAAATCACGGCATGGCAATTTTCCAACTCCGGTAGCAGACTACAGGCCGCACCACTTGGTGGACGCGTTTGAGGCTACGGGGGCGCAAGTGACTGCCGTTCATGCTGCATCCGGAGGCCCCAACTCCGGAATTCCGATTACCGCGACTGTTGGCGCCCTCGGCGTGGTGTACGGGGACATTGGAACGAGCCCCCTCTACGCCTTGAAGGAAGCCGCCAAGGCGGCGAGTCACGGCGGGACCATTACGAACGAAGCAGTGCTCGGCGTTGTCTCTCTCATCTTTTGGGCGCTGATCCTTATCATCTCGTTCAAATACGCGATGCTGATCATGCGGGCGGATAACCGCGGCGAAGGCGGCATTGTCGCGCTGCTGGCGCTCTTGTCCGCGCGCAACGCAGCTCCCGGCACCTGGCGTGCGCAGTTGCTGATCGTCGGACTGATCGGCGCAGCGCTGCTTTATGGCGACGGCGCAATCACCCCCGCAATTTCGGTGCTCAGCGCGGTTGAAGGTTTGAAGGTCGACGCGCCCTCACTGGCACCCGCGGTGGTGCCTATCACGGTCGTCATCCTGATTTGCGTTTTCCTGATGCAGCGCAAGGGCACCGGATTCATCGGCGGCATCTTCGGGCCGTTCATGCTAGTCTGGTTCATCGCACTCGCCCTGCTCGGAATTCACGGTATTGCGAAAAATCCCGACGTCCTCGCGGCCCTGAGCCCGACATATGCGGTGACGTTTCTGCTCAGCCAGAATTTCCACATCTCGTTTGCAATCCTTGGCGCGGCGTTTCTCGCCGTGACCGGCGGAGAGGCGATGTATGCGGATATGGGCCACTTCGGCCGCACGCCGATCCGGTTTGCATGGTTTACAATCGCACTGCCTGCTCTTGTCCTGAATTATTTCGGGCAAGCTGCGTTGCTGGTGACAGATCCTTCAGCGATCGACAATCCATTCTACCAGCTCGCTCCCGACTGGGCGCACTATCCGCTCGTTGCTTTTGCGACGCTCGCTGCGGTCATTGCATCACAGGCGATCATCACAGGCGTCTTCTCACTCACCCAACAGGCCATTCAGCTGGGATTCCTGCCCCGCATGCATATCCAGCACACTGCCAGCGACGAGAAAGGCCAGATCTACGTCCCTTTGATCAACTGGTTGCTGGCCGCGGGAACGCTGGGGGCCGTTGTGGGCTTTGGAACGTCGGATGCGCTCGCGGGAGCCTATGGTATCGCCGTGTCACTTCTGATGGCGATTACAACGCTGCTGGCAGCGCTTGTAGCAATCCAGTGGGGCTATCCGCCGGTTGTTGTGATCGCGGTCAACGGCTTCTTCTTCGTGATCGACTGCATTTTCTTTGCGGCAAACTCGGCCAAACTGTTTGAGGGCGGCTGGTTTCCGCTGCTTATCGCAGCCGCAATTGCATTCCTGATGCTGACATGGCGCAGCGGTGTAAAACTCGTTGAAGCCGCGCGAGGCGCCTTACGCCAGCCGGAAGAAGACCTGATCGAAACCGCCATCAACAAATGCCATACGCGGCTTCCTGGAACCGCCGTCTTTCTCGCATCCGCGCCAAACGGTGTCCCGCTCGCACTGACGCAGTTCGTCAAACACAATCACGTGCTGCATCAGCGCGTTCTTCTTGTAACCGTCCTGATCGCGGAAGCGCCGCGAATCTCCGACGAGGACAGGGCCGAAGTGATTGAGGTCATCGAAGGCATCACGCGCGTGATCCTGCATTTCGGTTTCATGCAATACCCGGTCATTCTGGAAGGGCTGCAGCTTGCCTGCGCTCAGGGCAAACTGCCCGGTATCGACCTCAACGACATCACCTACTACATCGGCCGCGAAACGATCATTCCCAGTGAGAAAATCGCAGGCATGTGGGTGTGGCGCGAAACGGTTTTCGCATTCCTGCAAAGGAACGCCGAACGCACCGCGGCATTCTTCGGCGTTCCGACCAAGCAGGTCGTCGAATTTGGAACCGAGATCGAAATTTAAATCTCAAGGGTCGCGTCTTCCGACCAACCGGTCGTGACCGGCATCTACATCTTAAAAATATCGCAGCAAAAAAGGTGGATGGCCGGGACAAGCCCGGCCCTGACGACAACCAAAAATGATCCAGTTGGCATAGCGGCTATCTCAGCCGCCGTTGCCGTTCTCCGACTCGTCTTCCGAAATGTGCTCCACCGAGACCACATGCTCGTCCTCGGCCGTATCGAACACGATCACGCCCTGGGTCGAGCGACCTGCAACGCGGATACCCTCGACCGGGCAGCGGATGAGCTGACCTGCGTCCGTCACCAGCATGATCTGATCGCTGTCCTCGACCGGGAACGACGCCACCAGCTTGCCGTTGCGGTTGTTGACCGACATCGCGACGATGCCCTTTCCGCCGCGGCCCGTGGTGCGATACTCGTAAGACGAGCTGCGCTTGCCATAGCCGTTCTCGCTGATGGTCAGCACGAACTGCTCGGCAGCGGACATCTGCGCATAGCGCTCCTGGCTGAGCTGCACTGCTGCCGACGCCTCTTCCGTATCCGCCTCGCCACTTTCCTCGGCCGCCGTTTCACCCGCAACCGCGCGACGCATCTTCAGATATGCGGCACGCTCATCCGACGCCGCTTCAAGGTGGCGCAGAATGGTAAGCGAGATCAGCTTGTCGCCTTCCCCAAGCGAAATACCGCGCACGCCCATCGACGTGCGTCCGCTGAACACGCGCACATCCGTGACCGGGAAGCGGATGCACTGCCCGCCAGCGGCGGTCAGCAACACGTCATCGTTTTCGGTCGCGATCTGCACATCGACGATGGCTTCGCCGTCGTCGAGCTTCATCGCAATAATGCCGGAACGGCGCACATCGACGAAATCCGAAAGCTTGTTGCGCCGGACGTTGCCGCCGGTGGTGGCGAACATCACGTCGAGATTACCCCACGACGCTTCATCTTCCGGCAGCGGCATAATGGTCGTGATGCGCTCACCCTGCTCCAGCGGCAGAATATTGATCAGCGCCTTGCCGCGCGAATTCGGAGCGGCCATCGGCAAACGCCAGACCTTCTCCTTGTAAACCTGTCCTTTTGACGAGAAGAACAGCACCGGAGTATGGGTCGATGCAATGAACAGCCGGCTGACGAAATCCTCGTCACGCGTCTGCATGCCGGAGCGGCCCTTGCCACCGCGCTTCTGCGCGCGATAGGTCGACAGCGGCACGCGCTTCACATAACCCGCATGCGAGACGGTCACGACCATATCCTCGCGCTGGATGAGGTCCTCGTCTTCGACCTCGCCTTCCTGATCGATGATCCGGGTGCGGCGCGGCGTAGCGAACTCGTCCTTTACGGCCGTGAGTTCGTCCTTGATGATGGACTGAATCCGGGCGCGCGAGCGCAGGATGTCGAGGTAATCCGCGATTTCCCTCGCGAGCTTGTTCAGCTCTTCGGAGATTTCCTCGCGGCCAAGCGCCGTAAGACGCTGCAGACGTAGATCAAGGATCGCCTTCGCCTGCTCAAGCGACAGGCGCGCAGTGCCGTCCTCAGCGATACGATGACGCGGATCGTCGATCAGCGTGATCATCGTCGCCATATCCTTGGCGGGCCAATCACGCGACATCAGCGTTTCGCGCGCGGTGTTCGGATCCGGCGACGTCCGGATCACGCGAATGACTTCGTCGATATTGGCCACCGCAATGGCCAGACCGACCAGGATATGGGCGCGGTCGCGCGCCTTGTTGAGCAGAAACTTGGTCCGGCGCGACACGACATTTTCGCGGAACGCGATGAAGACGGTGAGCAGGTCCTTCAGGTTCATCACCATCGGACGGCCGCCATCCAGAGCCACCATGTTGGCTCCGAAGTTGGTCTGCAACGGCGTGAATTTATAGAGCTGGTTCAGCACCACTTCAGGCACCACATCGCGCTTCAACTCCACGACCACGCGATAGCCATCGCGGTCGGATTCGTCGCGCAGATCGGCAATGCCTTCGATCTTCTTTTCGCGCACCAATTCGGCGATGCGCTCGACCATGCTCGCCTTGTTCACCTGATACGGAATTTCCGAGACCACGATGGCCTGACGATCCTTGCGGATCTCTTCGATCTCGACCTTGCCGCGCATCACGATGGAGCCGCGGCCGAGATGATAGGCCGCACGGATGCCCTGACGGCCAAGGATGATGCCGCCGGTCGGGAAATCCGGACCCGGCACGATGTTGATCAGATCGTCGATGCCGAGCGCCGGATCGTTGATCAGCGCGATACAGGCATCGATCACTTCGCCGAGATTGTGCGGCGGAATATTCGTCGCCATGCCGACGGCGATGCCGCCGGCGCCATTGACGAGAAGATTTGGAAACTTGGCCGGCAGAACACGTGGCTCACGCTCGGAGCTGTCGTAGTTCGGCTGGAAATCGACGGTGTCCTTATCGATGTCGTCAAGCAGCGAATGCGCGACCTTTTGCAGGCGCGCTTCCGTATAACGCATCGCGGCCGCCATATCGCCGTCAACCGAGCCAAAGTTGCCCTGCCCGTCGATCAGCGGCACGCGCATGGAAAAGTCCTGCGCCATGCGCACCATCGCGTCGTAGACCGATTGGTCGCCGTGCGGATGATACTTACCGATAACGTCGCCGACGGTTCGCGCCGATTTGCGATACGGCTTGTTCCACTCGAAACCGTTCTCGTACATCGCATAAAGAATGCGGCGATGAACCGGCTTGAGACCGTCACGCGCGTCCGGGAGCGCGCGCGCCACGATTACGCTCATTGCGTAATCGAGGTAGGAGCGCTTCATCTCATCCGTGATCGAAACGGGACGGATATCAGCCGCCTCGGGCGGGCCGGATGGCGGATCTTCTTGGTCGGTCAACGTGCGAATCCTGGGTGCGAATAATGTTGTTATATAGGCGAATTCGCACTGCAAAGCCAATCGCATTCGCCGCCAAAAATGACGCCAAAACAGATGAAATTACAATGCCTTACAGAGAGCCAAAAACCTGCTTCACATCCCGATTTTGAAGGGCCGAAAATCCCCTTCCCGCCGGCCATTACGGACCGAATGCAACGGCGTGCATGATGCGCCCGGGCACGAATGTGAACAGTCCGGCAATGACGAGTCCGCCGGTGAAAATCGAGATCATCGTGATCCTGTGACCGCGCACGCGATGCCGGTGCGCAAACCAGATTCCGAGTGGCAGCATAATCAGGCTGAAAACCGACAGCAGATGAATCGGGCTCCACGGTTCGCCCAGCTTGATCTGACGGCCATGTATCCAGAACGAACTGACCGCGACAGTGACCATCAGCGCAACCCAGAGCCAACCCATGGTGCGGTGAGGCAGCGTGCCCTTCGGCAGCGAGAATTGAACGAGGCCGAGCGCAAGCGCGCTCATTGCAGCGAACGCGTGCAACTGAATGATCAGCGGTGCATTGAGCAGCGGCGCGAAACTCATCCGGGTCCCCAACGGAAAGGCTTTTAATGCGCGTCAAATGGCGCTTCAAAAGCCATTCGGACCGCATGTTAATATCATTAACATGCGGTCGAGACAATGACGCGAGGAACACGCGCAAAAGAAATGACTGCTGCTCACGCGATCATTGCGACAGCGCCACCCCGCGCCGTAGCGCGCTGTCCGTCACCTATTGCCGGATAGAGTGCCGATTAGAACGGGATGTCGTCGTTCATGTCGTCGTTGCGGCCGCCACCAGCGGCGACACGGCGCGGAGGCGCTGAACGCGACGGACCTGACGATCCGAAATCGCCGCCCTCGTCTGCTGCGAACGAGCCGCCACCGCCGCTCTTGCCGTCGAGCATGGTCAAGGTCGAGTTGAAGTTCTGAAGAACGACTTCGGTCGAGTAGCGATCCTTGCCGTCCTTGTCCTGCCATTTGCGGGTCTGCAGCTGGCCCTCGAGATAAACCTTGGCGCCCTTCTTCAGATACTGCTCGGCGATCTTGCAGAGTCCTTCGCTGAAGATCACCACGCGGTGCCACTCCGTTTTCTCTTTGCGCTCACCGGTATTCCTGTCGCGCCACGTCTCCGACGTTGCGACACTCAGGTTGGCAATCGGGCGGCCGTCCTGCGTCCGCTTGATTTCCGGGTCGGCGCCGAGGTTGCCAACCAGAATGACTTTATTGACGCTTCCCGCCATGGCCGTTCTCCACTTTCGCGCACGCATACAGTGCGCTCGAATTTGTCAGGATTTATGCTCGCGAACTGCTTTCCGGCCCCCGGAAATGTTCGCTCCAAAAATGACCCTATACGCTCCCGGCTTGCCCGATGCGCCAAACTGGCTGGTTATCCACACGCAAGCCGCAGAAGACAGACATAATATGTACCTCTTTTGTTCCGATGCAAGTGGAACCTGGAAAGCAACCCATTGACGAACAAACCATTGTTAGTTGCGCCGCCATAAAATGTGACGAAAACGTGATCAAATCGTGGAGGTATGGAACCGAATATCCCAAACAAATCCTTATCTTAGGAAGAACCACTTCCCTTCTGACTGTTGCATTTCGGAGACGGCTTTTTCGACGAAAGCCGGTATATTCCGATCCACGAAATCGAATCCCACTGCGTTCGCGCCTTGTCGTTCGCGCCTTGGAAAACTGCTTCGAAAAATCGGGGCGGACTTAAAACTGGAGAAGATGAGATGAAGAAGTTTTTGCTCGGCACCGTGGCGCTGGTTGCCCTCGGCACTGCATCGGCAGTTGCTGCTGACCTGCCGGCCCGCACCTACACCAAGGCCCCGGTTTATGCCGCACCGGTCTACAACTGGACCGGCATCTACGCCGGCGTGCACATCGGCGCTGCTTTCGGCGGTGACAACGGTTTCACCACCACCGACCCGACCCTCGTCGGCAGCAACCGTGACGCAGCCTTCCTCGGCGGCGGTCAGATCG
>CAZQMD010000102.1:0-15498 GCA_964594185.1 uncultured Afipia sp.
ATCCCCGGGCGACTTCATATCGGTACACCCGGGCGACTTCGTCGGAATCCGCACTCAGTACGGCAGAGGAGGAACATCATGTCGGCGTAGTGGGCAGAACTCGTCCAGATTTTCTGGCCATTGACGATGAATTGGCTATCCTCGACACGGGCGCTGGTTTTGGCGGCGGCAAGGTCGGAGCCCGAACCGGGCTCCGAATAGCCCTGGCACCAAATGATGTCACCGCGGATGGTAGGCCCGATCCATTGAATGCACTGCTCCTTCGTTCCGACCTCGAGCAATGTCGGCACCAGCATGGAAATGCCCTGGTTCATGATGCCCGGAGACACGCCCGCGTTCGAGAATTCTTCGGCGATGATCGCCAATTCCAGGATGTCGACCGGCAGGCCGAAGCCGCCATATTCGCGGGGAATGTTGCGGGCAAAATAACCGCGCTCCAGCAGAAGCTTCTGCCAATCCAGGGCTCGCGCGTCAGGCCGCTTCCGTCCGCCCCCCGTTTTCGGCGAAAGGTGGCCGTATTTCTTTACGAAGCCGCGCGCTTCCTCCTGGAGGGCGCGATGTCGGGCGCTGTAGCGGAGGTCCATAGAGACGCTCTTTCCCAGGCGCGGTTTGTGCCTGTTACTCTACACGGAAAGGACTAGCCACGGTCGATTGACCGCGCTACGGATTAAATCTAACATCTGTTCGAAATAGTCGTGCCTTGGGCGGCCGGCGTCAAGTAGAAAGCTTGAATGATTGTTCCGTCGTCACGGAAATCGTTCAGGGGTTGCGAGCCTCCGTGGGAGCTTTGCCTATGTCACTGAAAGAAAAGGCCGCCATCACTGGCGTGGGAGAGACCGAGTACACGCGCATGTCGGGCAAGAGCATACTTGCGCTTCAGCTCGAGGCTTCGTTGAATGCGATTGCGGATGCGGGGCTCAGTCCCAAGGAAATCGACGGCATTATTCCATACTCGAATTCGCCGGTCGTAGCCGAAGACTTTGTCACGAATTTCGGTATATCCGACCTGCGCTTTTCGGCCACTGCGCCGCTCGGCGGAGCCAGCTGCGTCGCGGCCATACAATGTGCGCTGCTCGCGATCAGCGGCGGCGTGTGCAGCAACGTGCTGATCCCGATCGGTCGTAACGGCTCGTCTGCGGGTCGCATCGGCACGCGCGTTCAGCAAATGCCCCAGTTCAAGGTCGTTGGTGAGCATGAGATGCCGGTCGGCGCGATCGCCCCGGCACAGCTATATGCGCCGATGGCCCGTCGCCATATGGAACTGTTCGGCACGACGAGCTCGCAGCTTGGCGAAATCGCCGTGTCTACCCGTCACAACGCAATTCTCAATGGCCATGGGATGATGACGAAGCCGCTGACCCTTGAGGATCACCAGACGTCACGCATGATCTCCGATCCTTTGAGACTTTATGATTGCAGCCTGGAAAGCGACGGCGGCGCGGCGATCGTGGTCAGTGGCGCGGACCGGGCAAATGATCTTCGCAAACCACCGGTCTACGTCATGGGGGTCGCCGAAGGCCATCCGGATTCACCGAGCGTCATCACGCAACGCCCGGATATGACGCGCCTCGGGATCGCGAAGGCTGCGCCGAAGGCGTTTGCCATGGCCGGTGTTTCGCCTGGAGATATTGACGTTGCCGAGATTTACGACTGCTTCACCTACATCGTGCTGTGTCAACTTGAAGACCTCGGCTTTTGCAAGAAAGGCGAGGGCGGTCCGTTTGTTGCGAGCGGAGCGATTCGGCTTGGAGGAAAATTGCCGATCAACACCCACGGCGGACTGCTTTCTCAGGCGCATATGGTCGGCATGAACCACATTGTTGAACTTGTGCGTCAACTCAGAGGCGAGGCCGGCAAGGCACAAGTTAGGGGAGCCGAGATCGGCCTTGTGACTGGATACGGCGATATGGGCGACGGATCCGTCGCGATCATGCGCAAAGGATGATCGCAATGACTGCGGAGACCTACCTCAAGCCCGTTCCTGAGCCGACCCATGAGTCGAAGCCCTATTGGGATGGCCTCCAAAATGGACGGCTGCTCCTTCAGAAATGCGGGCAATGCGGAAAAATCCGTCACTATCCAAGGCCGGTTTGTGACGTCTGTTATTCGTTTGAAGTGAAATGGATCGAGGCCTCGGGCCGGGGAACGGTCCACAGCTGGACCATCACCCATCACGCCTTCAATCCCGGGTTCAAGCTCGATTTACCTTACATTCTGGCCACTATCGACCTCGAGGAGGGCGTACGGATGCAAGTCCCTCTTCGCGGCGCCAGGGAGACGGACGTCAAACTTGGGCTGCCGGTTCGTGTCATTTTCGAACAGGCCAAGCCCGATCTGGTGACTCCCGCCTGTGTAACCGCGTCGTGACCATCACCACCCGGAGCGGCATCAAGATGAACGTGGACATTGACGCACTGCGCAAGCACATCGGGACGAAAATCGTCGAGCACGATGTCGCCACCCAGGCGCCGCTGCGCGGACTTGCGGTGACCTTCGATCGGCAGGACCAGATTCCAGGGCCCGGGGATCCGATCCAGCCGGGGTGGCATCTGGTGTATTTCATGCCGCTGTCGCCCAAGGCTACTCTCGGTGACGATGGGTTGCCGATCTCTGGCGGCGTTCTGCCGCCGATGCCGTTTCCACGGCGGATGTATGCGGGAACCGAACTGACCTTCCACGATCCGATCCGCCTCGGCGATGCGCTCAAGCGCGAGACGGAGTTCACCGATGTCTCGCTACGGTCGGGCGGTACCGGAGCGTTGATATTCGCGACGCAGACCCGTCGCATTTTCACGCCTCGCGGCCTTTCGATTGTAGAACAAAATCACACAGTGTTCCGCGAAGAAGTGAAGCCTGGAGAGAAGAGCGTCACACCGAAAAGGAACAAGCCGCCAGCCGATACACCGTGGCGCCGAACGATTACGACGGACCCGGTTTCCTTGTTCCGCTATTCCGCGCTGACTTTCAACCCGCACCGCATTCATTACGACCGGGACTATGCGATGCGCGTCGAAGGTTATCCCGGCCTTGTCGTGCATGGACCCTACTCGCAGCAGTGCCTGATCGACCTTGCGCGCGATCACGCTCCGGAAAAAACGCTAAAATCGTTTTCGCAGCGCGCCCGTGCACCACTGTTCGACACGGCGCCTTTCAGCGTCGTTGGCCGCGCCGTTGACGGCGAAAAAGGAGCGGAGCTGTGGGCCCTCACACCGGAGGGAACCATCGCCATGGAAGTCACAATACGATACGCGTGAGAACAATGGTTAATGAAAAAGTTGTTTTGACGGATATCAATGATTGTGGCCAATCATCGCTTCTGTGTAAGCAGTTATGCCCCGAAGCGCGCGTCAGCTTAAAGAAGCTCCGCCGCAAAGCTGATGATGTTTAAGCAGCCATGTGGGTTGACTTCACGATAGACGATCTGGCGATCCTTCAGGCTCAGCTACGGCTGCTCATGGCGCAACCCGCGAGTGTAGATCGTGCGGCCGACGAGTGGGATCAAAAGAGCGCAGGACGGGCAATTTGAGAATGATCGCTTCTAGGGTTGGCAAAATTGCGACGTTGACGTCGGACAACGTGAATAGCTGCGCTCCGCTTCTGCATTTCGCACATGCGACCGGCTTCAATGCGGAAACGTATCGACGCTTTCTGGAGCAGCTATCAGCAAGCTTCCGTGTCGTCGCGTCCGACGCGCGTGGACATGGACGCACCACATTGCCAGCAATTCCGGAAAGGCTAACAAGTTGGGAGACCTATGAATTGGATCTTGAGGAGCTTCTTGGCGTTTACAAGGAGCCTGCCTTCCTCGTGGGTCATTCGATCGGTGCAACCGTCAGTGTGATGCTGGCGGCCCGACGGCCAGACTTGGTGCTCGGGGTGGGCTTGCTCGAGCCGTCATTTGTCCCGTTCGAGAGGGCGTATCGAGTTGCGAGCGAGCGGCGGGAGGGGCGCATCGTGGACTTCGATATTGCAATCCAGGCGCGCAAGCGCCGATCGACATGGGCGTCCCTGCCGGAGATCCGCGAGTCTTATGCAAAGAAAGCAATGTTCGCCACTTGGCAAGACGGATTTCTTGAAGATTATCTTGAGGGTGGGTTGGTATTCCTAGCTAACGATCAAATCCGGCTGGCGTGTAATCCATCCTGGGAAGCTGCAACCTTCCAGGCCGCGACGACCGATTTTTGGGACATTCTTCCACGTTACAAAGGCAAGTTACTGTTGGCCTACGGCTCGCGATTTAGCACTGTAAGTGATGTCGATGCGAAGAAGATTGTCGAACTTGCACCTCAAACTCGCGTATTCAATTTTCCGGAGAATAGCCATTTTCTTCCAATGGAACGGCCAGAAGCACTATCTCGGCTGATTATGAGTGAGTTTGATAATTCCTAGCGTGGCTATCGCCGCGGATCGATTGAGCGATTTTACTGTTGCGCCGGCGCGACGATTGCCATGAGGCCGCCCAACGTGATTGCGCGCGACTGGATCGTGGCGCCAAGCATCGGTTGTTCAGCGGAAAACATGCGGCGCCATTCCATTGGAAATCACGGAGACGACCCGGGAATCAATCGCGGAAAAGTGGACATTGACGATAACTGCTTCCAACCCACATAACAGCCATGTGTTGATCACTCTTCAGACTACTGGGACACGTTTGGCGGCGACGGCGGCCGGTGAAATGACGTCGATGTCGATCGGCACCCGCCAGCGCTCGGTGTAGCGCACCTGGGGCGCCGCGTTGCTGGCCGGTGCGCCTTCCAGCACAAAGCCATCGAAGCCGGCACTCATCACCTCGTTGCATTTCTGCACATAGACCGGGAAGCCGCCGATATACGGCATGAAGACGCGCGGCCGGCCGGGGATGTTGGTGCCGACATACCAGGAGCTGCAGGTCGATCGCAGCGAAACAGTCGATACGTCAGTGACGTGCTCGACCCAGGCGTCCTCGTCCTCGCGCTTCGGCTCGATGGTCGCGGCCCCGACGTCGCGCATGTGGGCCATGCAGTCGGCCAGCCAGTCGACATGCTGCTCAATCGCCTGGATCATGCTGGCGAGCACTGAGGGACTACCGGGACCGGTGATCGTGAACAAATTGGGGAAGCCGGCGGAGGCGATCCCGAGGTAGGCGCGCGGGCCGGCGCGCCACTTCTCGGCCAGCGTCAAACCTTTGCGGCCGGTGATCGCAATCTTGTCGAACGAACCCGTCATCGCGGCAAAGCCGGTGGCGCAGACGGCGGTGTCCAGTGGATACGCGACCCCGTCGACCTCGATGCCGTCAGGCGTGAAGCGTTCGATCGGCGTCTTGGACACGTCGACCAGTTTGACGTGCTCCAGATTGTAGGTCTCGAAGTAGGAAGTATCGACGCAGAGCCGCTTGCAGCCGAACACGTTGTCCGGACACAGCAGGTCGGCCGTCGCCGGGTCCTTCACGATGCCGCGAATCTTGCGGCGGGCGAAGTCGGCGATGGTGTCGTTGGCGGCCTTCTCGAACAGCAGATCGCCGAAGGCGCCGAGGAAGGGCAGGCCGCCGCGGGTCCAGGCTTCCTCGTATTGCCGTTCGCGCTCTTCGGGTGCAGCCTCCAGCGCCGGCTTCATGTTGAAAGGAAAATAGAAGCCGGTCGGGCGTCCGCGTGCCTTGGCCCGCAACGCCGGATAATCCGCCTTGGCCGCCTGCAAATATTCAGACGTCAGGCTCTCGTTGCGCGCCGGCACGGACCACGTCGCCGTGCGCTGGAATACCGTGAGGTGCGCCGCCTGCTGCGCGATGATTGGGATCGACTGAATCGCCGAGGAGCCGGTGCCGATCACGCCGACCCGCAATCCTGTAAAGTCGACGCCTTCATGCGGCCATTCGCCGGTGTGGTAGATCGGACCGCGAAAGTTCTTCATGCCCCTGAAGTTTGGCCGGTTCGGTGCCGACAGGCAGCCGACCGCCATGATGCAGAATCTGGCCAAAACCCTGTCGCCGCGGTTGGTCTCGATCAGCCAGCACCCGGCGTCTTCGTCGAACGTCGCCGCGGTGACACGCGTGTCGAACACGATATCCCGGCGCAGGTCGAAACGATCGGCAACGTGGTTGGCGTAGGAAAGGATCTCGGCCTGCGGCGCGTATTTCTCCGACCAGTTCCACTCCTGGTCCAGCTCCTCGGAGAAGGAGAATGAGTACTGCATACTCTCGACGTCGCAGCGTGCACCTGGATAGCGGTTCCAATACCAGGTGCCACCCACGCCACTGCCGGCCTCGAAGACCCGTGCCGAGAAGCTAAGCCCGCGCAGGCGATGCAGCATGTACATCCCGGCAAAGCCCGCACCCACGATAACAGCGTCGAAAACCGCTCCCATTTCGCCTGGGCGCTCTTGTCGCGTTGTGTTGTCGGCAATCATGACTCGTGTCGTCTCCTTTGCAGGTCGACTAAGCTAATCGAGATAAGTTCGTTCTCCGCAGGCGCCAGAGGGTTCGCAAATAAAGCCCGAGAAATGCATCTCGTACCCCGGCTCGCCTATTAAGTCCTGAGTCTTATATTTTGGTAGGCGGGCAGGGCAATCCACCAGTGGCCGAAGCTGGTACATGGCGGATCGAAACGCAGAGCTGGCTAGCTATATGCCGCAGGCGGACGGCATCGGAGATATTTGCAATGGAATGGAATCAGCGCCAACTTGGCCGGCAACGTCGGTAAATCGACTTCGCCGGCCAGAGACAGTTCATTTTTGCGTCTCAGATTTGGCGAAGTCCGCCGACTGTTCCTTCACTACGCTCCAAACCTCGTCTTGAAAGCCAGCGATCCAATCGGTTTGTGCAACCCATTTCTCTCCATCCCACATTTCAATGCGTGTCTTGCCGCCGCCGCCATGATCCTGTGCCGTGACTGTAATAGGTGCAATCAGCCCGTTAGCATCGTAATTTTTCAGACTCTCAAGACCAGTCTTAATTTTATCGGGTGTTAGCGGCCAGCCGCCATTCTTGATCGCAAGCCGTGCGCCTTCGAATGCGATCGAGTAGATCGCAAGACCAGTGTTGTAATAGACGTCCTCGGTAAATTTGCGATCACCGTTGCCTTTGCCCCTGTCGTAAAGCTCCTTGATAATCTGCTGAACCAACGGCTGATATGAGCCGCCGGCGACGTTGGTGCCGCGTTTCAATCCCTTAGCGACATCGGGTCCAATATTCTTGATATCGACCTCGTTGAGCCAATTAACAGCGATATACTTTTCAATCGAGATCCCATTGCGCTTCATCTCGCGCGATGCGATCACATGCATATTCGACAGGCTCCAGCTCACAATCCAGTCGGGGTTAAGACGACGGATCTGCGTCCATGCCGAGGCCTGATCGTTGCCCGGCAGCGGATACGGCACGAGCTGCAACTCGAAACCCTCCTTCTGCGCCAGCGTCTTCAGAATACCGATCGGTTCCTGTCCGAACGGATAATCGATATAAAAGAACGCGACCTTGACGCCCTTCAGATTTCCGCCGGACTTTTGTTTGATGTATTCAATGTCATTGGCGGCCTGACCCCAGTAGGTCGGCCCGATCGGAAATACCCATTTGAACACGTTGCCATCGACCGCATCCCCTCGACCGACCAGTGACTGGATCAGGATGTTGCCATCCTTCATAATGCGCGGAAGGACCGCGCGCGATACCGGCGTCGACAACATGTCGAACACCATCACGCCTTCGCGCTTCAAGCGTTCGTAGCATTCGATGCCGCGCTGCGGCTCGTTGCCGTGGTCCTGCACGATAATTTCGATCGGATGGCCTTCGAGACCTCCCTTCGCATTGAGAAGGTCGGCATAGTCGCGCACAGCTTGGGCAATCTGCGGCGTGACGAACGTATAGGCCTTGCTCAGGTCATAGCACAGCGCGAAGCGCACAGGATCGGCCGCGGCTGCCGGCACGACGTTGAGCAGCGCCAACGCTAGTCCGCCTAGTATAGATAGTAATCTCATTTTAGCGATCCTTCCTTGGTTGACTGAGCGAACTCAGGAAATTCTTAATCATCCCAGCTTTATCGAACGACGCACATCTGGTGATCGTCAGGTCAGCCAACGTTTCCGCCGGCTATAATGTTTGATGTCACGAAAATTCTTGTTTTGCGCGCCTCCCAGGTAAAATTCCTGAATGTCGGGATTTTTCTTCAATGCAGCCGCACTGTCGTGCATCACGATGCGACCGCTTTCGATCAGATAGCCGTGGGAGACAATTTCGAGCGCGGCAATGGCGTTCTGCTCAACCAGCAATATCGAAAGTCCTTCATCGCGGTTGATGCGGCCGAGGATCTGGAAGATCTCAGCCACGAGAAAAGGAGCCAGTCCCAGGCTGGGTTCGTCGAGCATCAATAGTTTTGGCTGGGTCATCAGAGCACGGCCGATTGCGAGCATTTGCTGTTCGCCGCCGGAGAGATAACCCGACGCGACGGTCCGGCGCTCGTGCAGACGTGGGAAATAACTGTAAACCCGGTCCTTGTTGCGGTTCATGTCCTGGCGACTATGCAACGCCGAAGCCGCGATCAAGTTTTCGTCGGGCGTGAGATGTTCGAACACCCGACGCCCTTCGAGCACGTGGGCGATCCCCAGCTTGACGCGGTCCTGCGGCATCAGGCCGCCAAGGCTTTGGCCGCGGAACTGCAATTCGCCCCGCCGCACCTCGCCCCGCTCGGCCGTGAGCAAACCGCTGATCGATTTCAGCGTCGTACTCTTTCCCGCGCCATTGGCGCCGAGCAGGGCCACCATTCCGCCCTCGGGCACATCGATCGAAACACCTTTGATCGCAAGCGAAACGTGGTCGTAGACGACCTCAATATTGTTGAGGGACAGTATCTTAGCGGCAATCGGTGCATTCATGGCGTTCGTGCTTCCCGCTATTTCTTCGTGTAGCCGAAAGGCCATACCAGAAGATAGTCCCGAATGTTGTTGTAGATCTTCCCAAGCCCCAGCGGTTCAATCAGGAGAAACCCGATAATAAGCGCGCCATAGAAAGCTTGGGGTAGATGAGCCAGAGTTTCGATACCCAGCGAGAACCCGAACTTGGTTGCCGCCCAGGAGATGAAACTGTTCATAACGCCCGGCATCAGCAGAATGAACGCGGCGCCGAAATAACTGCCGATGATGCTGCCCAGCCCGCCCACGATGACCATCGCCAACGCCTGAATTGAGACGTCGACGGAAAACTGCTCGGGGGTTACGGCATGGTAAAATGTACCGATCAGGATGGCTCCGCTCACGCCACCGATGAACGAGGATGTCGCGAACGCCACCAGTTTGAAGTAGAAGCTGTTCACGCCGATGACCGCGGCTGCGTAATCTTTCTCCCGAACAGCGACCAGAGCGCGGCCGAGCGCGGTGCGCCGCAGATTGAGCATGAAGGACGTAACCAGCACGCACCAGACGAGGGCGACGTAATAGAGTCCTGCATCGGAGGTGACAGCCCAGCCCAGCAGGCGGATGTCAGGTGCCTGCAACGTGGCCTGTGTGCCGCCGCTGATCGCGGGTACGTGCGAAATCGTCCAGTCCATCACGAACTGCAAGGCGAGCGTGCTGAGCGCCAGATACAGGCCTTTCACGCGCAGTGCGGCAAAAGCGAACACACTTCCGATAACCGCTGCTGTTATTCCCGCGAGGACGATGGCAATCTCCCACGGTATGCCCGCCCTTGTGGCATGAACCGCGGCGTAGGCGCCGATTCCCATCACCGCTGCGTAGCCCAAATGAAATTGCCCCGCCCATCCGAGGATCAAATTGAGACCGAGCGCGCCCGCAGTCCAGACAAGCCAAGGCAGCAAGTAACTGCTGAGATAAAGCGTGTTCATGTAGATCGGCGCGGCCAGCGCCAGCAATAGCAGAATACCAATCATCCATCGATCGGCGGGGATCGGAAACAGTGCGCGGTCGGCGCTGTAATCCGTATGAAAAATCCCGGCTTGACGGAATAGCATGATCCTAGACCCTCTCGATGTCGTGGCGACCGAAAAGTCCGTGCGGTCGGATCAAGATGGTCAGGATCAGCATTGCCGCATCGACAAGATCGCGACTCGCGCCACCCAACAGGGGATCGAGAACGCTGGATGCAATTCCCTCGACGACGCCGAGCAGGACGCCGGCGAGCAACGCGCCTCCTATACTGTCCAGTCCGCCCAAAACGGCTACGGTCACGCCCTTGAGCAGCAGTTGCGCGAGCGATTGATCGACGCCCTGTATCGAACTCCAGAGCACACCGGCAATCGTCGCGACCACCGCCGACATGGCCCAAGACAGCGCGACGCCGCGCTCGACCGAAATGCCGACCGACCAGGCCGCCGTATAATCATCGGAAATCGCACGCAAAACCACACCCATCCGGCTCCGGAAGAACAGCACGAAAAAACCGAACATCGCAATTGTGACCACCGCTCCAAAAGCGTAAGCACGATTGATCAATAATGGACCGAGAAAAAGCGGGGCATCGCTGATGCCCAGATTCATGGGTCGCGTGGTACCGCCCCAAATGGTCATCGAGCCGGCTCGCAGGAAAATCTC
The DNA here is from genome assembly GCA_964594185.1 of uncultured Afipia sp. GTDB lineage: Bacteria > Pseudomonadota > Alphaproteobacteria > Rhizobiales > Xanthobacteraceae > Afipia. Next base: position 10,513 of record CAZQMD010000102.1, read on the forward strand.
CAGGCCAAGCGTCATCATCAGGATCATGATGATGGGGCGGCCGGCGAGGCGCCGCAGCGCCACCCGTTCGATGGCCATTCCGATGATGAACATTGTTATGATCGCCAGCGAAATCGCGGCCCAGATCGGTGCGCCCGCGCTGTTGGCGAACGCGAGCAGGACATAAGCGGCCAGCATCGTCATCGAGCCCTGTGCAAGATTAGGCACCGATGACGATTTGTAGATCAGGACGATTCCCATCGCGACAAGTGAATACATCAAGCCAATAAGCGCGCCGTTGGCAGCAGATTCCATCAACGATATCGCGTCCATTCTTCAGGCCTCCTGTACCGACAGTGTGCGTTCGATGACGCCGACTTCGCCTGACTCGTAGCTGACCTTTGCCTTCATCAGCACTGTGTTTTGATGCCCGTAGATGGCGTCGATGATCGGTTTGTAGCGTTCCTCCACGACGTTGCGGCGGATTTTCCGGGTTCTGGTGATTTCGCCGTCGTCGGCATCGAATTCCTTGTGCAGGCAGACGAATTTCCGCAACTGCAAGCCGTGCGGCAGTGCACTGTTAACGTGCTTCACCGCGGCGGCGATCAGGGCGATGACCTGCGGCTTCTGCGACAGGTCGGCATAGGAGATGTAGGAAATGCCGCGCAGTTCGGCCCAAAGGCCGACAGCTTCCTTGTCGATGCAAATAATGGCTGACAGCGTATCGCGGCCGCTTCCGAGTACCGCAGCATCCTTAATGTACGGACTGAACTTGAGCCGGTTCTCAATATAGTTGGGAATATAGCGCTCGCCCTTCGCGGTGTGCACGATGTCCGACAGGCGCCCCAGCACCACGAGGTGCCCGTCAGGTTCGAGGTAACCTGCATCTCCGGTGTGTAACCAGCCGTCTTCGAGGCTTTCGCGCGTGGCCTCGTCCTGCTTGAAGTATCCGCTGAACACGCTGCCCGAGCGGACCAGGATTTCGCCGGCGTCGCTTATCCGGATATCGACGCCCGGCAGGGGACGTCCGACGGTGTGGAGCCTTACCTCGTTGAGATCCTGGATGGCATTGTAGGCACTGGTTTCAGTCTGGCCATAGAGTTGGCGCAATTTGATGCCGAGCGCGCGGTAAAAGACGAACGTATCCTCGCCCATCGCTTCACCGCCGGTGAAGGCGCCACGCAGCCGGGTCAGGCCGAATTGGTCCTTGATCGGTCCATAGACCAGCCACTCGCCTATTGGGCTCAACAACCACTGCTTGAGTGTCGGCTGACCGCCTTCGAGCTTGCGTTTTTCGGCTGAAATGGCCAACGCCATAAAAAACTTGTAGACCAGCCTCTTCAGCCACGAGGAATCTTCCATGCGCACCTGGATGGTGGTCAATAGATTGTCCCAGCTGCGCGGTGCGGCCAGATAGAAAGTCGGCGCAATCTCGCGCAGGTTTTGCAGCACGGTCTCCTGCCGCTCTGGAATATTGATCGTGAAGTGCAGGGCGATTCCGGCGCCCATCGTCACCGCGAAGTCGCCAACCCAGGCCATCGGCAGATAGGCCAGAATGCTCTCGCCGAACTGGAACGCTCCGCCTCGATAGGCATTTCGAACGCCGGCCAACAGGTTACGATGCGACAGCACCACCCCCTTGGGCTTGCCGGTGCTCCCGGAGGAATGCACGAACACGGCCGGGCCCTCGGGCTGCGCGCGGGCGATCAGCTCGTTTCGGAGATTGGGGTTGCGGATGACTAGCTCCGCGCCCTTTGCCTGAAGCGTGTCCCATGAGATCAGGCCTGGATTGGCGTAAGCGGCCAGTCCACGCGGATCGTCGTAGATAATATGCTCGATCGTCGCGCCTTGCTCGCGCAGATCGAGTATTTTGTCCACTTGTTCCTGGTCTTCGGCCAGCGCGAAACGCGCGCCCGCCTCATGAACGAAGTGGCGAATTTCATCGAGGGTTGCATCGGGGAAGGCCGGCATCGCGTACCCACCGAGGGCGCCAGCGGCCAGCATCCCCGCGTAGAGCCGAGGGCGGTTGTCGCCCAGCACCAGCATGACGTCGCCCGCCTTGAAATCCAGTTCTTCGAGACCAGCGGCGCAGCAAAGCACGATCTCGAGCAGCTGCTGCCACGTCGTCTGATTCCAGATGCCCTTGTCTTTCTCGCGCATCGCGACACGATCGGGAAAGACTTCGGCATTCTGCGCCAGAACGCGGATCAGCGTGGTATCGGTTTCGAAATTCCAGGCCAAGGCCGGTTCAGCGCGCGACATGCGCACCCCCGATGTATGCCTCGATCACCCTTGGGTCGGCGACGACGTCGGCCGGCACGCCGCTGCCGATCATTTCGCCATAGTTCAACGCCAGCATGCGATCGCAAATGCCCGTGATGACGTCCATGTGGTGCTCGATCAGCAGCACGGTGACATTGCGTTCATCGCGTGCATCCAGGATGAAGCGCGCCATGTATTCCTTTTCTTCCTGGTTCATCCCCGCCATCGGCTCGTCGAGGATAAGGAAGCTGGGCTCGGCGGCCAAAGCGCGCGCCAATTCGACCCGCTTCTTCAGGCCGATCGGAATCCCGTCGACCAGTTCGTCGCGTACGCCTTCAAGCTGCAGAAAATCGATCACGTCTTCGACCGCGGCGCGGTTCAACGTCTCGTCGCTGCGGGCAAGCCACCAATAGAGCGCCGTACGTCCTACACTGGGTTTCATGTGAATGTGACGGCCCAGAAGGATGTTATCGAGTACGCTCATACCATTGAAGAGCGCCAGGTTCTGGAAGGTGCGGGCAACTCCCAACGTCGCGACATAGTGTGGCGCCAGGCCCGTGATGTCCCGGCCGTTCAGCAGAATATGTCCACGCTGTGGCGGATAAAATCCGGTGATTGCGTTGGTGAGGGTGGTCTTGCCGCATCCGTTGGGGCCGACAAGGCCGAATATCTCGCCGCGCTCGATCCGCATATCGATTCCGTTCAGCGCGACAATGCCGCTAAAGCGTCGCTCGACAGACCGGCATTCGAGTACTGGGGCGTCGCCGCCGCGATCCTTGAGGGTCAACTTGAATCCCGTTTGAAGGTCAATCTGTTAAGAACACTTTCAGTTTCCAAATCTAACGTCTGTTAGGCATTTGGGCAACTGAAGAATGGTGCGTTGCAATTGGCCAAACGACCGTACACGCCTCATTGTGCGAGATATGCGCCCCGCCCACTGGCTAAGAGAACTCGGCTGGTATCGGTCACGCGTACGTCGGCAGTGCTTATCCGGCGCCCCAGTTTGACCACCATGCCGCGAGCGAGAACTGTCCCGCGGGTGGCCGGCCGATGATAATCGACCCGAAGATCTGCCGTAGCACTTACAATACCCCCGGCTGCGCGAACGGCGTAAAGGCCCGTTAAATCGATCAGGGCTGCCAGGATTCCACCGTGAGTTGCTTCGATTGCAGTATTGGCAACAAATTCCTCGCGCCAAGGTAGAGAAATTTCGATTTGTTCACGAGCGACCATGATGGCTTTCAATCCCAGCCACCGGTGGAACGGCGAAATCATCAACGCCTTTTGAAATTCAGCAATAGTCTCTTCGTTGGGGGGGCCAGTCTCATTCACTCGTTCGCTCCTATGTATTTTCTTTCAGCAATCAAGCACTGACATGCCACCACCGGCTATCACTGGTTCATTCCTTCGACAAAGCTCTCACAAAATGGGTCGACTTCGATTGCGGGGCTAATCGTCGCGTGTATCGCCATTACGTTGTGATATCTGCGGTCCTCGAAAGAAACTGACGACGGCCTCAGTAAATGCATCATTTCGATCGCCAACGACCATATGACCCGCGCCGGCAATATCGGTGTACGCAGAGTGGGGAGCAAGTCGAAGAAACTCTTGCGCAGCATCCACGCTTACCAAATTGCTTGATCCTCCACGTATCAGGTGAATCGGCAGCTTAAGGTTTTTGGCAGCGTCGGTCAGTCGGTTTTCGGACTGGCCCACTTTGCCATTTGTCACAGAAGTTATGAAGCGCGGATCCCAGTGCCAGCGAAGACGTCCGTCATCGCATCGTCTCAAATAGCGGTCGAGGCTCTCCGAGCCTTTCCGCCGCTGACGATTTGGCAAATAGTTGGCGATCGCCTCGGCGGCTTCATCGGGCGAAGCGAAGCCGTCCGCCAAATGTGCCCTCATGAAATCCAGGACGTGCGCAACGCCGACCGGCTCCATATTTGGTGTAATATCTACAAGCGTAAGCGAAGTGAAGGATCCTGAGCGAAGTTCACCTTCGGCTATCAAGCCCGCCAGGCCGCCGAGGGAAGCGCCGACGAGAGCTGGTTTCTCGTCTAGTTGATCAGACATCGCAAGGAGATCCATCGCAAAGTCGTCGAGTTGGTAAGAGCCCGATGGCGACCATGCGCTTTCCCCGTGGCCACGCAGATCCATCGCAATTGCACTATATCCTGCCTGCATCAAGGCCCGTGCAGTTCGAGTCCACGCCAAGCGGGTCTGGCCCCCTCCGTGCGCCAGCAAAATCGGCGAACCCTCACCAAACACGTCGGCTACAATCGCGTGTCCCTGAGCCCCGCAAAAAATCTTCTGTTTTTTCACTTGCGTCCTCAACTATCGTCACACCGCGCTCAAGTTGTTCCTTATTGAAACGGCACCTCGAAATAACGCGCAACACCTGGCAATCGCCAAGTCCTCTCTAAGAGTTGTCGAATTTGACTGCGGCGCGATCGATTTCGCCCTTGGCGGTCCTCGGCAGTTGATCGACGAAAACAATGTGCTTTGGCTTCTTGTAGCGTGCGATCTTTCCGGCGACGAAGTCGATGAGCTCGTCGGCGGTGACATTCGCGCCAGTTCGGCGCACGCAGATCGCTTTGATGGCTTCGCTCCACTGGGGATCAGGCACGCCGATGACCACGACGTCGGCGATATCTGGATGTTGGAGAATCGCGTTTTCGACCTCCGCCGGGTAGACGTTCTCCCCACCCGTCTTGATCAGCTCTTTCTCGGGAGCACGGCCGGCAT
>CAZQMD010000103.1:0-15436 GCA_964594185.1 uncultured Afipia sp.
CCAGTCATCACCAGCGGCGATGGCGTGCGCGATCTCCGGCGCGCTGAGTGTCTTGACGCCTTCGCCTGCTAGCACTGCGAGAATGGCGTCGTCCAGCGATGCGCCATTGGCGATTTTCGAATCGGGTGTGTTCATGACCATGCCATGACGCATCGGCGTCCCCACGGCAAGCTTGAGGCTGTTATTTCGACATCGCGCGATAGGCGTCAGAGTCGAACTGGCGGCGCCAAATGACGACGACGATGGCCAGCGTGGTGGCGATCAGCACCCAGGGACTAATGAACCAGCCGAGATAGCCCAACGCGAACAGGAAGGCCCGCTGGCCGCGATTGAAATGGCGGCCTGCTGACTGGAACAGCTTTGTGGTGCGCATGACATGCGACTGTGCCTCGGGCGTGTCGCGCTTCTCTGCGAACGGCATCGCGCCGAGCAGGATCGCCACATAGTTGAACAGGCGATAGGCCCATGAGAACTTGAAGAACGCGTAGACGAAGATCACCACCAGCCCGACGCATTTGATTTCCCACAGGGCAGGCGAACTGCGGATGCCGAACGGCAGGGTCGCGAGCACCGACATTGCTTCTTCGGTCGAGCGCAGCAGCGTCAGTCCGCCGCCGATCGCCAGCAATGTCGTGGAAGCAAAGAACGCCGTGCCGTTCTGCAGCGACGCCATGATCTGCATGTCGACCATTCGCGCTTCGCGGTCGAGAATGCGCCGGACCCAGACTTCGCGGTAGATGCTCATACGCGCATTCAGGCTGTTCGCGCCATGCGATGTGCGCTCCAGCGTGATCGCATAGACCATCCACGCCAGGACGAAGAATCCGATTGCGATGAGATCCGCGGTTGCGAACAGGTGCACGATTCGATGCCTTCCGAATGACGCCATCACGATAGACAGGAAGCCAGCCGCTGCGAAGCGATTTTGGAGGCTGGTTGCCTGCTGCGCGCCGGGCATGGCAGGTTATTTGGCAAAGTTGACGGGAACGGAGATTTCAATCGATGGCTTTGACGCTTGTTATCGGAAACAAGAACTATTCCTCGTGGTCGATGCGCCCCTGGATCGCGCTGAAAGGAACCGGAATTGCCTTCGATGAGGTCGTTATTCCGCTCTACACCGGAGATGTCGACAAGCAGCGCATTCTGGACGTGACCCGTTCCGGCAAGGTGCCCGTGCTCATCGATGGCGACATCACGATCTGGGATTCACTGGCGATCATTGAATACGCTGCCGAGCGCTTTCCGGACGCGAAGCTCTGGCCGCAAAACGTTGCCGCGCGCGCGCACGCCCGCTCGATTTCCGCCGAAATGCATTCAAGCTTCATGCCGCTGCGCAACGAATGCGGCATGAACATCCATCGGCCGATCCGCGCGATCCAACTGTCGGACGACGCGCGGGCGAACATCGCGCGCATTCAGCAGATATGGACCGAATGCCGGGCGCTGTATGGCGGGCAGGGGCCGTACCTGTTCGGCGCATTCAGCGGCGCGGATGCGATGTATGCGCCGGTCATCCATCGCTTCCGGACCTATGCCATCGACGTCACGCCTCCGGTGCGGGCGTATATGGAAACGATGCTTGGCAATCCGGCGTTTCAGGAATGGACCAAAGGCGCGCTGGCCGAAACATGGATCATCGAGAAATTTGAAACGGACTAAGCGTTAGCTCGCGAAAACGTAATTGCCTGCCATCTTGACGGTCCCTTGATCGCAGCGCTTGGCTTGCACCGCGTAGCGTTTCAGTTCGAGGATTAGGTCATTTAAGGATCAGGCCGTTAAGGAGCAGATCATGGGTATTATGGACATGTTGACCAGCATGCTGGCTTCGAAGAATGCGAGCCAGTTGGAGTCTGCTCTCATTCCGGTCGTGCTGGGGGAGGTTCTGGGCAATGGCGGCCAGGGCGGACTGTCCGCCATCATTGCCAAACTCCAGCAGGCCGGGTTCGGCGATCAGGTGAAATCCTGGATCGGCACCGGCAGCAATCTGCCGATCAGCGCGCAACAGCTCCAGGAGGTCTTGGGGAGCGACGTGGTCAAGCAACTGGCCACGCGTTTCGGCATTCCGGTGGACCAGCTTTCCACCGTCCTGGCTCAGGTTTTGCCGACAGCCGTCGATCAGGCGAGTCCCAATGGGACACTGCCGCACTCGGCATGAGCTTGCCGCGCTAACGCACTGAACTTGCCCGTAAATCGTGCGCGGTCGCCCATAAGGCGAAATTGCGGCGTTGCACCAGGCTGGACCCTGCCTTGAGGCCCGCGCAGGTCATCTAAAGCATGCATAAGATATTGTATTGAAAGTGTTATTTCGCTTCACCCTATGCGCGGGTTTATCTGGCCAAATGAAGGCCCCGCATGCTATACCACTGGCGGGCGTCAAACTGGCTTTGCCGGACAACGGTAGGCCGCCAAAATGCGCGTATCGCGTGATGGAGCAGGGTGTTGAAGCACAAGTTCATCGTTGGAGAGACTGTCTATTTCACGGCTAGCAACGTGGCGCGGCCCGCCGCGAGCGGAACCTACGAAGTGATCCGCCTGCTGCCGACGGATGGTGACGACTATCAATATCGTATCAAGAGTTCGACCGAAGCCTTCGAGCGCGTGGCGAAAGAAAGCCAGCTCGCCGTCGCCTGATTGACTGCGTGACGGAATTTTGCCGCGGTTGCGGCGCTTGGTCCGGTTCGTTGTGAAGGGAATCTCGCATGAACCGGGCTTGGGCATCATCGATCGAAAATCTATGGCATTCGCAAAGCCTGCCGATGTGGCTGACCATCGCCGCGGCAGGTTTCTTCGCCATTGTCCTGCTGGTCACGCTGTTTCGGGCGGAGCGCTCGGTCGCGAACGGCGCGCTCACCGTGATTACGCTGCTTGCCATCGGTATCGCGATTGCCACGATGCTGCGGGCGTCGGGCAGCGGACCTTCCGCTGACTCAAGATCCGTTGCATCAGGTGCGTCGCTACCGGCGCTGGCATGTCTTGACGGTTTGGCCGGCGAGAGTGTCGAGGCGGCCTGTGAAAAGGCACTGTTTGCCTCCGCGGATTCTGTCGCAGCCGGTGTGTCCTATACCGCTGGCCAGATCTCGCGGCTCGCGGCCTTTGGCAATACCGCCGCAGCCAACAAGGCGATGACCCCTGAACTCAATGCGCTGCGCCGGACCATCGAGCGTGACCGCTATGGTCTTGTCGCTCAGGTTCTGAAGACGCGAGAAGGGTGCACGCTCTCTGCGCCATGTCCGTTCTTTCAATCGCTCACCAATTCCGGGCAGATCTCGTCCAACATGAGCGAAAATCTCTACGACAGCCTCATCGAACGTTATACGCCGGCGTGGAATGCGCCGCCCGCGATAGCCGCGGTCGCGGCACCCGCAACTGTCGCGGGCGCGCTGGGCACCGTGCCGCCGCCAGGACGCCCGGTGTCGGGTGATTTTCCGAGCGCAGCGTCGATCCCTCCGATCAACATCATGACGCCTGAGCCGGCTGCACAGGGCTCGCAGGCGGCCCAGCGTCCGGCAGCGGAACCGGCAGCGCGCAGTGCGCCCTCCGCCGTGATCAATCCGCAGCCTGCGCCCACGGCTGCGAAGAAGGCAGCGCCTGCGCCGCAGAAATCGCGTGCACAAGCTCCGGTGCAGCTTGCGCCTCCCAAAGAGAGCGATGATAACTGATCGCTCTTTCTCCAGTTGAAGCGTGATGCCCCGGTGTCGCGCTGGCGATTCCGGATATGCCGCTTCACCTCATCAAGCTCAGCGTCGGTGCCACCTCGATCAAGGATCTTCGGGGCTGGATCGCTGAACGCGTGAAGCAGGCCAAGGCGAAGGGACAGCCGCCGCGCCATATCCACGTGACGCGGATGTCGCCGAAGCGTGTCGATGAGCTTCTCGATGGCGGATCGATCTACTGGGTCATCAAGGGCGAAATTGCCGCGCGCGAAAAGATTGTCGGCATCGAGCCGTTTCGCGACAAAGATGGCATCGGCCGCTGCCGCCTTGTGATGGAGCCCAAGCTGATTGCCGTGTCGCCGCGCCCGATGCGCCCATTCCAGGGCTGGCGCTATCTCGATCCGAAGAGCGCGCCGCCCGATCTCGGCAAAGCTGCGGAGAGCGTGGCCGCGATGCCCGAGCCGATGCGGCGTGAGTTGCGCGATCTTGGGCTGCTTTAACCGGGCATGATCCCGAAAAGTGGAATCCGATTTCGGATAAGATCATGCTCCGAGCAACTTCAAGCCTTGATGTTGTCGATCAGCCGGGTCGTGCCGATTTTCGCCGCCACCAGCAGCCGGACCGGGCCTTCGCTGAATGATGCGATGGGCGCGAGGGTCTCGGCGTGCCGTGCCTCGAGATAATCAAGCGCAAAGCCTGCTTGGCGAATGGCATCTGCTCCATCCGTCAGCACGGTTTTGAAATCGTCGCCGTCGCGCATGCGCTTGGCTGCGGCCTTGAGCGTGCGGAATAGCACCGGAGCTGTCCGGCGTTCGTCGGGCGAGAGATAGACGTTGCGCGATGACATCGCGAGGCCGTCGCGCTCGCGGATGATCGCGCCGCCGATGATCTTCACACCGAGGTCGAGATCGCGCGCCATCCGCGTGACCACCTTGAGCTGCTGGAAATCCTTCTCGCCGAAGAAGGCCATGTCCGGCCGCACCTGCGTGAACAGCTTGGCGACGACGGTGGCAACGCCGCCGAAGAAGTGAGGGCGGAATGTGTCTTCAAGGCCGGCAAGGGCAGGGCCTTCCGGCGCGACACGCGTGGCGAATCCGTCCGGGTACATGGTCTTCGCATCCGGATTCCAGACCAGATCGACTCCCTCCGCCGTGAGGCGCGCCATGTCTTCCTTCCAGGTGCGCGGATACGAGCCGAGATCTTCATGGGCTGCGAACTGAGTCGGGTTGACGAAGATCGAGACCGCGACCCGTTTTGCCCGCTTTTTCGCGAGCCGGACCAGCGACACATGGCCGTCATGGAGCGCACCCATGGTCGGCACGAGTGCGAGCGTGGCATTCCGCTTGCAAAGGTCGGTGCGGGCGCGGTGAAGGGACGAAAGCGTGCGGGCGACGATGGGGGAGCGGGTCATTCGTACCAATGTCTGCAGCGGATGATTGTCAGGTGGGCGCAGTCTTAACAAAGGCGGTCGGGCCCGCCAACGATCACACGCGGCATGGCAGGGCTCTGGCCCGCCGATTCATCATGAAGATTGATCAAAACTGAATTTCACTTGATTCTTTCTGGGCTTGGCGGAAGATATCCACAGGGGATCGCAATGCTTTTGCAGACGAGTCAGGGCCAGTCCGGATCGGCGCATGTCGTCGTGCTGGGCAACGAGAAGGGCGGGTCGGGCAAGTCCACGACGGCGCTTCACGTTGCTGTTGCCCTGTTGAAGGCGGGCCAGCGCGTGGCCACCATCGACCTCGATTCCCGCCAGAAGAGTTTCACCCGCTATATCGAGAACCGCCGGGCCTGGGCACAACGTACTGGCCTCTCGCTCGAACTGCCGCATCACTGCTGCGTGGCCCTGGGTTCCAGCATGCAGATCGGCGACAACGAGATGTCGGAGTTCGAGCAGTTCTCCGCAGCGATCAGCGCAGTGGAGCGGACTTACGATTTCATCGTGATCGATACGCCGGGCACGGACAGCTATCTGATGCGCCTGGCGCATTCGATGGCCGACACGCTGGTGACGCCGATCAACGACAGTTTCCTTGATTTCGATGTCCTTGGGTCGGTCGATCCCGCGACCTATGCCGTGATCGGCGAAAGCCACTATGCCACCATGGTGAAAGTGGCGCGCAAGCAGCGGCGCGATCTCGATGGCGCGACGACCGACTGGATCGTGGTGCGAAACCGTCTGTCGATGCTGGGATCGCGCAACAAGCAATTGATCGCCGAAGGACTCGACCAGCTTTCGTTCCGGCTCGGCTTCCGCCCGGTCGACGGGTTCGCCGAGCGCGTCGTCTACCGGGAATTCTTCCCGCGGGGTCTGACCGCGCTCGACGACCTGGACGAGGCGACCCTGGGCACCCGGCCGAACATGGCTCACGTCACGGCGCGCGAGGAGGTGACCAGCCTCCTGCGCCACCTGAAGCTCCCGATCGATGAAAAGGGCCGCCGCAGGGCCGCGACGCGGGCCGAATGGTTTGCCCAGGTAGACCGTCCCCTGGAAAATCACGGGCTTACGGCCTAAATTTAAGGCGAATGGAGCCCGGTTCCGCAGCGTCTGCGTCCGCGGTTCCACCTGAAATAAGCAAATTTTTGATCCAAGTGAGAACTTTTGGGCCAATTGTGACTTGGTAATTCACGACCCGTAGACCAAACGGTGCGTTTTGGGTGCACTGGCACGTTTGATGCATCGCACAAATTGCTGGTCTATGTCAGACAGATGACAAGAAATTAAGCTGGTTTGTCGCGTTCCTGTCATCATCTAACTGGACAAGGGCGAAGGATTCTAAAACACTATTGTGATCCGGTCGTCCGGGCGAGGTTCTAAGCCGGATGGGCAATTCGAGGACGTAATGAAGCGCGGAATTTTTACCCTGCTTGGTCTGTTTGCGATCCTTGTCGTCGCGTACTTCACCGCGAGCAAATGGGCGATCCGTCACGAGACACTGACGTTCTACGACGCTGCGCGCAATCGCGTGATCGACGTTGCGATTGCTGTGCGCCGTGACAAGGAAATGCAGGCGAGCGCCGGTTTGCTGAAACTGCCGGTTGCGGTCGTGAATCACGGCAACACCGTGAAGTTCACTGAATACTCCTTCCTCGCCAACGTGCTCGCAGCACGCGGTTACCTCGTGACCAGCATTCAGCACGATCTGTCGACCGATGCGCCCTTGGTAACCAAGGTGGGCGAACTTTATGTCGGACGTCTGCCGGTTTATCAGCGCGGCGTGGCGAATATCGAATACGTCATCGATCAGATGGAGAAGATCCAGCCGAACGCGGATTACGATCGGCTGACGCTTGTTGGTCATTCCAATGGCGGTGACATCTCGATGTACTTCGCCAAGATTCATCCGGACAATGTGAAGAAGGTTGTCACGCTCGACAATCTGCGCGTGCCGTTCCTGACCGAAGGCAAGTTCAAGATTCTGTCGTTCCGTTCAAAAGACCCTGTCTTCAAGGCAGATCCGGGTGTCGTGCCGGATGACGACACATGCGAGCAGTCGGGAATCACCGTGGTGAACACGGGCTTCCAGCACACCGACATGAGCGATCGCGGCCCCGACGATGTTAAGACATCGATTCAGGGTGTCCTCGACAAATTCCTGGAAAGCGAGAGCAAGCTCGCGCCGGTCGAGACCAAGAAGATCGCGGTGCCGAAGCCTGATTCTGTCGCGCAGGTCGCGCCTCCAATCAACTGAACAACTGGTCCTGTTGAAAGTGAAGGCGCCGGATAACCTCCGGCGCTTTGCACATTCGCGTGAGAACGATCCCATGAGCCTTGGCTGACTCCGAGTTGCCGCATTACGCTGTCTTTGTAGTGGCACGAGTTCTGCTTGGTTTATGCGGACCATTATCAGCGAGGTGGCAGTCATGGGCATCAGCAATTTTTTCCGCTCACACTCACTTCAGTCAGATAAGCCACCGCCACCGCCTCTTGTCAGTGACGATGAATGCATGTCGCGTTTGGCCAATGCTGTCGCAGAGCATGATGATCGCCGGCTGAATGAGGTGGCGCAGCTCATCGGCAGGCTTGCGGTACCGATCGAATAAGCCGCCGACCGACAGATTTTCCTAGCGCCGGTGAATTGACCGGCTGTCGTTCGCGCTCCACATAAGGACTCGCACTCACACGCGAGATCATATGACGCGCGATCCGACCCATCCCGAATCTGGTCAGCGGCCGACGACAACGCGTTCGCAAGTGCCGGAGACGGAGACGTCTGCCTCGGCGGATATTGCCGCCTTTGTCGCCAAGGCGCGTGCGATGACGCCCGGCCAAGCAGGCACGGGCAGAATGATCTTCGCGCTCGATGCCACCATGAGCCGTCAGCCGACCTGGGACATGGCGTGCCAGCTTCAGGCCGATATGTTTCGGGAGGCTGGAAGCATCGGCGGCCTCTCCGTGCGCCTCGTTTACTATCGCGGCCTGAGCGAGTGCCGCGCGAGCCAGTGGATCACCGACACCGCACATCTCGCCAGACTTATGGGCAAGATCGATTGCCGGGGCGGACAGACTCAATTGGGCCGCGTGCTGTCGGATGCGCGGCGCGAAGCCGTCGCGTCCGGGGTGCGCGCCATCGTGTTTGTCGGAGACGCGATGGAGGAAAATGTCGATGCGCTGTGTGTCACTGCAGGCGAACTCGGCTTGCTCAAGGTGCCTTGCTTCATGTTTCAGGAAGGCAACGATCCGGCGGCGGAGGCTGCGTTCCGCGAGATCGCCCGGCTGACGGGCGGTGCGTGGTGCCGCTTCGACATGGGCTCGGCTGCGCAGTTGCGGGAGCTTCTCCGTGCCGCTGCAGCCTATGCAGCGGGCGGGCGCGATGCGCTGATGCGGCTGGCGAAGAACACTTCGGGCGCTGCCGCACTGCTTGGGCAGATGAAATAGCGGCAAAAATTCGCAGATATCCGCGTTCCTCAAAGCCCGCTAGATACCCACATGAATAGATATAGGACCGGTTTCGTGCGAAGCCGGGTTTGAACGCGAAGAATGATTGATCCATGCCCACACTGATCGCAGGCGTCGTTGCCGTCGCATTGCTCTACGTCGCCCTCAACGTCATCAAGGGCGCCGATCCCAAATGGCTGGCCAAAATCATCCGCGCCGGCGGGGGAATTGTGACGCTTGCCGCGGCGCTCTTTATCGGCGCGAGAGGCGAGCTTGCGGTGGCCATCCCGCTCGGAATCTTCGGTGCCGGTCTTCTCGGCTGGTCGCCATTCGGCGCCCAGCTCGGTTCGGCCTGGGGCAACTACGGCCCCGGCGCCTGGAAATCAAACGGGCAGAAGTCCAAGGTACGATCCCAGTTTATAGAGATGACGCTCGACCACGACACCGGGGCGCTTGAGGGCGTGCTGACCGCCGGCCCCGAAGCGGGGCGCGTACTCGACGACTTCACGCTCGACCAGCTCATTGTTCTGGCGCGGGGGTTCGACGCTGAGAGCTGGGCTCTTCGGGAAAGTTATCTGGACCGCCGGTCTCGCGCCTGGGGTGAGCACGCGCAGGGCGAGCGGGCAGGCGGGAGTGGAGGCGAGGATCGCCGTGCGGCGGCGAGCGGAAAAATGACGGCGGAGGAGGCCTATCAGATCCTTGGCCTGCAGCCGGGCGCGGGGCGCGATGAGATCAGCCGGGCGCACCGCGGACTCATGAAGAAACTTCATCCCGACCAAGGGGGCTCGACGTACCTCGCTGCCCGTGTGAACGAGGCCAAGGACACTCTTCTTCGCAATCATCGCTAACTCCAGCACGCAACAACACGCCACAAGCCGCGAGCAGCCTTGATCCTTCTGTTCAATGCCCCTGCAGACGCCCACCGTTGTCCGGCGTGGTCGATCCTGCAGTTAATGTTTTAGAGACCAAGTCTTGAAAATTGGTTGCGTGCGGAGGCCGGTGCGCAAAAAGTTAGCTGGCGTTGTCGTTCGGATATTCGCGTCCGTTCCAGCGAATGCTCACAAACAAAAAGCCCGCGGCTGAACCGCGGGCTTTGTTCTTTGGAGTCGATGGGACTTTCTTATCAGTTCCTGATGGCGATGCAGGAAATCTCCGATCGCTTCAGAGTGCGGCATGCCGCTTCGGCGGAGTCCTGATTGAGGCCGGCGAAGCGCGCGCGGTAGAGCGTCTTGTTACCCTTCGACACGGTCTCGGTGAACTGTTCGGCATCGCTCAGCAGCTTGCTTGCGGTGCCGCGTGCTGCATTGAGGCGCTGGCGGGCCTCGCTTTCCGTCTCAAGCGCGCCGACCTGAATGATCCAGCCGGAGCGGGCGGTCACCTTGATGGCGCCGTTGTGCTGGATCGTCTGCGTCGGCTGCGGAGCGGGCGACAATGCGGCCTGCTGGACGGGCTGCGGAGCAGGCTGTTGTTGCGGGATCGATGACGTTTGTAGAGCAACAGCCTGTGCGCCAAGCGTCGTCGGCGGTGCGCCGCGCGAAGGGTCTGCGTAGGCGGCGGTCTGCACGGCAGGTGTCGAGGTTGCAGCGGGTACCGAACCGATAATGCCCTGGCCGATTCCGTTGCTGGTCTTGGGCTGGGCAGGAAGCGGAGCCGGGAAGTCGCTGGCCTGTTGAGCGCTGGCAACCGGCCAGGGCTCTGCACGGCGGTCGGCTGCTTTCGGCTCGACCCTGGTTTCCATTTTGGTTTCGGCCTTGGCCACGACAGTCTTCGAGGTCTCGGCGACTTCGGCTTTTTGCGGAGCCGGGATGGCACTGGTGGCAACGGGGGCCGGAGCACCTGGTGCAGCAGAGGCAACCTTGGTTTGACCCATGCGAACCTGAACTGTCTTCACGCGCACGGGAGTCATCGGTTCGGCGGAGCCGGGAATGGCGGCGAGCGACTGCGAGGAAATCACGCCGCTGGTCAGCGGAGCGGGGGCTGGCTTGTCCTGTTTTTCAGGAGCTTCTGCAGCGACCTTGACCGGTGCAGCAGGGACGCGTGGCGCGGGAAGCGGAACGGGCTCAGGCGGGGTGGATGAAACCTTGATCGCGCCCTGCACTTGAACCACCGGCGCTGCTGCGCGGGCTTTGGTCTCGACCCTGGTCTCGGTTTCATCGGAGTCGTCTGCGGCACTGGCGACCTGGCTATTGCCGCCGCGTTCGGTGATGGCGGCAACGGTACGCCGGGTGGCGGCCTCATCGAGATGTTCGGCGAGCAGGTTGCGCATGATGGCGTCCCGGGAGCCGCCGCTGCGGCCGCCCATTACCACGCCAACCACATAGCGATTGCCGCGCTTCATCGATGTCACGAGGTTGAAGCCCGAGGCGCGAGTGTAGCCGGTCTTGATGCCGTCAACGCCCTCGACACGGCCGAGCAGCTTGTTGTGGTTGCGGATCGAGCGGCCCTTGTAGTTGAACGCTTCGGTGGCGAAGTAGCGGTAGTATTTCGGGAAGCGGTCCTGAATGGCGCGGCCGAGCGTGGCCTGATCGCGCGCGGTGGTGTCCTGATCGCTGTCTGGCAGGCCCGATGCGTTCTTGTACACGGTCTTGCTCATACCGAGCGCGCGCGCCTTGCGCGTCATCGCCTTGGCGAAATCGTCTTCATCGCCAGCGATGGCTTCGGATATCACGACGGCAGCGTCGTTGGCCGAGCGGGTGACGAGTCCCTTGATCGCGTCTTCGACACGGATCGTCTGGCCGGGGCGCAGGCCGAGCTTGGTCGGTGCCTGTTGCGAGGCGTGGGCCGACACGTCCATCTGAGAATCGAGCTTGAGTTTGCCGCTCTCGAGCTGTTCGAACAGCATGTAGAGCGTCATGATCTTGGTAAGCGAAGCGGGATGGCGCAGGCTGTCGGCGCTGGTGGCCTGGAGCGTGCTGCCGGAATTGGCGTCGACAATGATCGATGAGAATGCGGGGCTGTAACTCGATACGACGGCGTGGCTGCGGTGCCGGTGACGCCGCCGGGCGTCAGCAGTGTCGATTGTAAAGGTGACGGCCACGGAGACGGTGGCGACGCCGAGAAGGCAAAGACCAAGCGCGCGCAGTGACGCTGACGATTTGACCCCAAGCATGAATTTCCCCGTCCGATTCCCAGTCTATTCGCCTCGTTCTGAGGCCAAATTTGGTCCGGCCGCCGCCAATCTTCGGGCCGCGTCGTCCATGCGAAGTTGCGGCTCCGATGGGCCGGTCCCCGACTTTTGTCGATCCGGCTAAGCTATTGGAACCGCGATGCTTTTTGAAATCCCGCAAAAACACAAAAAGCACAGGGAATCAAATTAGGTTGCGACGGTTTCGAAAGGGTTAAGCAAGTGTTTCCCCGGTTTGCAGGTTTTGTCTCGGATTTAAGACGATTGTGCGACGCACAAGATTCTTGACTTATTTGTGCGGTGCAGTACTACTAAGGTCGTGGTTAGGGAGCCGGGACCTCCCGGCGTGCGCAGGTCAACAGTCTGGGAAAAGGACACTTTGTAATGGTCAAGGTTGAAGAGTTTCAGCAGTACGGCAAAGAGCAGTTCGACGCCGCGGTCGCATCCGCTAACACTTTCTCGAGCGGCCTTCAGTCGATTGCGAATGCCTACGGCGAGTACGCCAAGAAGTCGTTCGAAGACACCAAGAGCTTTGTTGAGAAGCTGTCGGGCGTGAAGTCGATCGAAAAGGCCATCGAACTGCAGACCGAATACGCCAAGACGTCGTACGAGACGTTCGTTGCCGAGTCGCAGAAGATCGGTGAGCTTTACACCGATCTCGCCAAGCAGGCTTTCAAGCCTTTCGAAGGCCTGGTCGCCAAGGTTTCGCCGACCACTCACTAATTTACGACTCTCGACCAACAGAAAAGCCCGGCTCAAGGCCGGGCTTTTTTTTGTGCCGCGAGATCCGCCGCTGATTATTTGGCGATGCGCAGTTTCGACAGGGAGTTTCCGATCGAATCAAACGCAGCTGCGATGCCGCTCGCGCTGGTCGATGAATAGAAATTGCCCGGGCTAGCGCAGGATTTCAGAACTGCGGATTCCGGATCGCCATCGGTGTTGACCTGGATAGTGTAGACTGTGGTCGTTCCGTTGACCTTGTTCTTGATGTTGTTGCAGAGAATCGTCTGCCGCGCATCGATCTGCGATGCAGATGAATACCAGCGGTTTTGCGTATTCAAGCCGTCCGACAGCAGGATGATTGCGTCTGTATATTTGAAGTTAGAGTCCTTGGGCGGCGTCGGGAACGGATCTGTCGTTTGCAGCATCATCCACGCCAGTTGCATGCCGATGCCCTGGTTGGTGTTGCCGTTTGCAGTGAGGTTATTGATCTTGCCCTTGATGGTGTTGTCGTCCAGCGATCCGTCGGATTCGTTCGCGGAATATACCGAGGTCATCGGCAGGATTGATGAGCCGCAGGCGCTATAGCTCTCGCCAAGATACAGCGTTGCCGCGGTGGAGACGGTGGGTGCGTCGCGCGTGGTGTCATAGGATTGCGTGCGATCGGTCACGCAGCCCTTCCAGCTGTTGATATTGCTGGCGGTCCATACTTTGCCGGCAGCAACGCAGGAACTCTTGGTGGTCTTGGATGACTGGCTGCAGCTGCCATAGCTTGTGTCCCAGTCGAGCCACGTTGCGTTCTTGTTGGAGGTTCCGACATTGACCATCACGTTGAAAGGAATGATCGACAGATACACGTCGTCGGTCGTCTTCGCTGAAGACTTGAGTGTATCCACCAGGCCTTTGGCGGCCTTCTTCATGGCGTCCAGTTTACCGGCGCTTGCCATCGACCCGGTGATGTCGAGTGCCATCGCGACGCGGAGCCTGGTGTTGCCCCAGACAGTCGTCGAACTGGAGCCGAAATCGAGGTTCGGGTAGCCGACAATCTTCATGAAGTCGGTCTTCATGGTGGCGGATCCGGTCAATACGATCTTGGAGCCGTCGGCAGCGCTCTTGGTGTAAACCGCCGTGATAATGACGTTCAGCGCTTCCGGGTGCTTGTAGAGCGCGTTGAAGTAATCAGTCGCTTTCTGGCTGATCTGTGCCGTGGTGAGACCCGACGCGTCCCTGGAAATCATCAGGGCCGCGGTATCGAGGGCCGTCTGCATCGCGGTGCGGGCACTGTTGACGCGCGCGTAGTCCACCGCAGCCCCCACAAAGCCCAGGATCGGCACGATTGCGATACCGAACAGTACGGCGACGTTGCCGCCCTGCGCCTGGCGGAAGCGCGCGACTGATCCGCGGACGCGGCTGAAAATCGATGCATCGTTCATGACGTCACCAGACAATTGAGGTTCTGGAACGCGGGATAGGCTGCAGGCATGAAGAGGTAGTAAAGTGCTGCGCGGAATAACGGGTACACCTGAGGGGAAGCCGGACGGGGAGAGCGCCGGAGCCATTTCATCGTGAACACCGGGTTTCCCGCTTCGTTCGAATTTTAGGAATTCGAAGGCCGTGCGGGCCGGATTTGAGGTGCGGGAACGCTTCAAAACGGATGCAATGGTCATGGCGATCACCAAAATGGGTCCTGCCATGTCGTAGAAGGGGGCGATGAAGGGGCGGTAAAAGGTGCCGCTCACTTACGTAAAATGCCCCACAAAATGACCGTTTCTGCCCCTCAATCGGTGCGTATTGTCAACATCGTCCCAACGGCCGATGCCGAATTAGGTGTGAATTTCGGGCCTTTGCGTTAACCACGGGCAAGATCGAGAAAACCGTGACCGCGTGTCTCCCCCGCGTAATTTCAGCCGGTAACAGCATGCTTGCGGGCGAGCGAGCTGGGACCCATATTGTTAATGTCATTCATGCGGTTTCGGCGGCGCTTCGCTTCCGGAATATCGTCTTTGCGGGAATCTCGAACTCTCAAGCCATGCTGCACGCGTCTTCATATTCGGAACCAGTCACTGCGCCGGAGCTATCCGGCGAGTTCATTGCCAGCGCCCGCCCGCAAATGAGCAAGGATGATAACGGCAATGAAGGGCGCGGCGGGCCGGGCACGTCCGTCATCACCAAGGTCAAGCCGAAAACCAAGAAGCCGAACCTGTATCGCGTTCTGATCCTGAACGACGACTACACTCCGATGGAGTTCGTTGTTCATGTTCTAGAGAAGTTCTTCAACAAGGACGTTGAAGCCGCGACCACGATCATGTTGCATGTGCATCATCACGGCATCGGGGAGTGTGGCGTTTTTACGTATGAGATCGCTGAAACCAAGGTGACGCAGGTGATGGACTTTGCGCGAAAACATCAGCATCCTTTGCAATGCGTGATGGAAAAGAAGTAGCATTTGAGTCTCGTTCGGTGGGGGAACCGGATGAGACTTCGAGAGTACGTACAAACAGGTTGCAGGAACTGATCAAGCCGGACCGGGACGACGAACGATCAAGTTGAAGTGGCGGGGGCCATAAGGGACGCGAATGCCGACTTTTTCTCAGAGCCTTGAACAATCCCTGCACCGTGCGCTGGCTATCGCCAACGAGCGGCATCATCAGTATGCGACGCTTGAACATCTTCTGCTTTCGCTGATCGACGACTCGGATGCCGCCGCGGTGATGCGTGCCTGTAGCGTCGATCTCGACAAGCTGCGCGGCAGCCTCGTGAACTATCTCGAAACCGAATTTGAAAATCTGGTTGCGGAAGGCTCCGATGATGCCAAGCCGACGGCCGGGTTCCAGCGCGTCGTGCAGCGCGCGGTGATTCATGTGCAGTCATCCGGCCGTGAGGAAGTCACCGGCGCCAACGTGCTGATCGCGATCTTCGCGGAGCGCGAAAGCCATGCCGCGTATTTCCTGCAGGAGCAGGACATGACCCGCTACGACGCGGTCAACTACATCAGCCACGGCATTGCCAAGCGTCCCGGCGTGTCCGAGGCGCGGCCGGTGCGCGGCGTCGATGAGG
>CAZQMD010000104.1:0-15429 GCA_964594185.1 uncultured Afipia sp.
GTAGTCCTTGTCGCGATTGAACAGCGTGTGGGCGCGCAGCGCCTGATTGACGTGATGCACGACGGAGACGTTCTCGACGTCGTAGAGCGATTCACCCTTGAGCTGACCGGCGTCGCGCAGCAGCGTCTCGAGCTTCTCCATGCCGGTTTCGGTCAGCGTCACCGTGCGCTGCTTCTCGTCGACGTCGTAGTCGGTCTTGTCGAGCTTGGGGAAGAACGTGTCGATGGTGTTGTAGAAATCCGAACGGTCGTCCAGCGGGCCGGAGATGATCAGCGGCGTGCGCGCCTCGTCGATCAGGATCGAGTCGACTTCGTCGACGATGGCGAAGAAATGCCCGCGCTGGACCATGTCCTCCAGCCGGTACTTCATGTTGTCGCGCAGATAGTCGAAGCCGTATTCGTTGTTGGTGCCGTAGGTGATGTCATTGGCATAGGCAGCCTGCCGCTCGGCATCGTCGAGGCCATGGACGATCACGCCCGTGGTCATGCCGAGGAACGAATAGATCTGGCCCATCCAGCCGGCGTCACGCTTGGCGAGGTAATCGTTCACGGTGACGACATGGACACCCTTGCCGGCGAGCGCATTGAGATAGACCGGCAGGGTCGCGACCAGCGTCTTGCCTTCGCCGGTTTTCATTTCGGCGATGTCGCCTTCGTGCAGCACCATGCCGCCGATCAGCTGCACATCGAAGTGGCGCTGGCCGAGGGTGCGCTTTGCGGCTTCGCGAACCGTCGCGAAGGCTGGCACGAGAAGATCGTCGAGGGTCTTGCCTTCCGCGAGCTGCTTGCGGAACTCGACGGTGCGCGCCTTCAGCGCGTCGTCGGAGAGCGCTGCGATCTCAGGTTCCAGCGCATTGATCGCGTCGACGCGGGCTTGGTATCCCTTGATCCGCCGGTCGTTGGCGGAGCCGAAAAACTTGCGGGCGAGCGCGCCGAGCATGAAACATTCCTGTCTTGCAGTTTGGGATTACGGCCACGATCACCGCGGCCGCAACCGAGAGGCGTATCTGCGGAATTGCGTGCGGGGACAAACCCTTGCGCGAGTCCTCGAGAGTAAGTGCGGGAAGCGAATAACGAGGTTCACCCGCTCGACCGCGGCAAAGCCCCGCGGCAGGCAGGAGCGCCTGCGGGGAGAGATATGGGCCGTCCAAAGCCTTGTCAACGCGCGAACCTGTCAAGGATTTCATGATTTTGGCGGCTTTTTCGCGTTGCTTCCGGGGAGAGGTTGGGCGAGTGTCCCGCCTCCCGAACCACCCGGTGATCCGGTTCTGACATGAAGCGAACGCGGACACGGGCACCAGCTTTGACCGATAAGGATTTTCCATGACCGTTTCTCCAAACCGCACGGCCCCTCTCAGCGGACTGGGCGCGCGACCTGGACTGGGACTCGGATTGAAATTTGGACTTTTGACGACCGCTGCGGCGGCTTGCCTCACCATTGCGATGGCGATCGGCCAGCCTCTCCATGCGCAGGACGCCAATGCCGTGATCGCAAAGGTTAACGGCGCCGAGATTCGCCAGAGCGACCTCACGGTGGCCGAGGAAGAGCTCGGGCCGAGCCTGCAGCAGATGGATCCGGCGACCCGCCGCGAGAATCTGATCGCGTTCCTCATCGACATGAAGGTCGTGGCCAAGGCCGCCGAGGCCAAGAAAGTGGCCGACACGCCGGACTTCAAGCAGAAGCTGGCCTTCGCGCGCGACCGCCTGCTGATGGACAGCCTGCTCGCCAATGAAGGCAAGGCCGCCGTCACCGACGACGCCATGAAGAAGGTCTACGAGGAAGCGACCAAGCAGGTTTCCGGCGAAAAGGAAGTCCGCGCGCGCCACATTCTCGTTCCGACCGAAGAAGAGGCCAAGGCGATCAAGGCCGAGCTCGAAAAGGGCGCAGACTTCGCCAAGCTCGCGAAGGAAAAGTCGAAGGATCCGGGCGCGGCCGATGGCGGCGATCTCGGCTTCTTCACCAAGGAGCAGATGGTGCCGGAATTCTCGGCCGTCGCCTTCGCGCTTGAGCCGGGCAAGATTTCCGACCCGGTGAAGTCGCAGTTCGGCTGGCATGTGATCAAGGTCGAGGAAAAGCGCGACCGCAAGCCGCCGGATTTCGAGCAGGTGAAGGGCCAGATTCAAACCTTCGTGGTGCGCAAGGCCCAGGCCGACTACGTCACCAAGCTGCGCGCCGAGGCCAAGGTCGAGCGTCTGGACAAGCCGGCGGATGCCGCCGCTCCGGCTGCAGCGCCGGATGCGAAGGCTGCACCAAAGGCTCCCGCCAAGAAGTAAATCGACTTCGCAAACCGACTTGGTTAGTTTGACGTTGTCCGCGGGGCATTGCCCCCGGCATTTACGTCTTGGGGCCTTCACAATTATGGGCGTAAGACGTGGGTGGCCGGAAATCATCCAGCCATGACGACTGACACTCTTCAATTCAGGGCCACTGACCTCATGTCCACCGCCGTCTCCCCGCTCGCCCCCACCAACGTCCCCGACATGCCGGAAATCGACGGCGTGCGCCTGGCCACAGCGGCGGCCGGCATTCGCTACAAGAACCGCACTGACGTGCTGCTGGCACTGTTCGACAAGGGCACTACGGTAGCCGGTGTGTTCACGAAATCGAAGTGCCCGAGCGCCGCGGTCGACTGGTGCCGCGACAAGCTGAAGGGCGGCGAAGCGCGCGCGCTCGTGGTCAATTCCGGCAATGCCAACGCCTTCACTGGCAAGACCGGCAAGCAGGCGACCACGCTGACCGCATCCATCGCAGCGAAAGCCACCGCGAGCCACGCGAACAAGATTTTCCTCGCCTCCACCGGCGTGATCGGCGAGCCGCTCGACGCGACGAAGTTCAACGGCGTGCTTGACGATCTCGCAGACAAGGCCGTGCCCGGCGGCTGGGACGAAGCTGCGCGGGCGATCATGACCACCGACACTTTTCCGAAGGTTGCGACCGCTACCGTCAAGCTCGGCAAAGCCAAGGTCACCATCAACGGCATGGCCAAGGGCGCAGGCATGATCGCGCCGGACATGGCAACGATGCTGTCTTTCATCTTCACCGACGCACCAATCTCAGCAGCCGCGCTGCAATCGCTGCTCAAGACCGGCGTCGATGACACGTTCAACGCGGTGACCATCGATGGCGACACCTCGACTTCGGACACCTTGCTGGCATTCGCGACCGGCGCCGCAGCAGCGAATGGCGCGCCGAAGATCACCCGCGCATCCGATCCGCGCCTGAAAGCTTTCACGAAAGCATTTCACGCCGTGCTGGCAGATCTTGCCGAGCAAGTCGCGCGCGATGGCGAAGGCGCGCGCAAGCTCGTTGAAGTTGTGGTCGAAGGCGCAACCTCGAAGGCATCAGCGCGGAAAATCGCGATGTCGATCGCCAATTCGCCGCTGGTGAAGACGGCGATTGCCGGCGAGGACGCCAACTGGGGCCGCGTAGTCATGGCCGTCGGCAAGGCCGGCGAGCCCGCCAACCGCGACAAGCTGTCTATTGCATTCAACGGCATCCGCGTCGCCACCAAGGGCGCGCGCGATCCGTCCTACGACGAAAAGGAAGTCTCCGCGCTGATGAAGCAGGACAAGATTCAGATCAAGGTCGGGCTCGGTCTCGGCAAGGGCCGCGACCGCGTGCTGACCTGCGATCTCACCAAGGAATATGTCGCCATCAACGGCGACTATCGCTCGTGATCAAGCTCACCCTCGTTGTCGCCTGCGCGTTGATCGATGCGGACAACCGCGTCCTGATCGCGCAGCGTCCCGAAGGCAAAACCCTCGCGGGACTGTGGGAATTTCCCGGCGGCAAGCTCGAACCCGGCGAGCGGCCGGAGCCCGCGCTGATCCGTGAGCTCGCGGAAGAACTCGGCATCACGGTGGAGGAGCCGTGTCTCGCGCCGCTGACCTTCGCCAGCCACGGCTATGAAACCTTTCACCTTCTGATGCCGCTTTACATCTGCCGCAAGTGGCAGGGCACCGTCACGCCGCGCGAAGGCCAGCAACTCGCGTGGGTCCGCGCCAACAAGCTGCGCGACTATCCCATGCCGCCTGCCGATATCCCGCTGATCGCGCATCTGACGGATTTGTTGCTGTAAAACTTTCAGCTGTCATGGCCGGACTTGTTCCGGCCATCCCGATTATCGAGGCACACGCTCAATTCATCGAGATCACCGGGACAAGCCCGGTGATGACACTCCATAAATGACGAACCGACTTGCTACTTCTTCGGTTCGCCCGCCTTCTTCACCGCATCCGCCAGTGACATCTTCGCCGAGCCTGGCTTCAGTGGCTTCTGCTGGCTGTCATGCGGCGCCCAGCCTGACATCCAGACAATATCGAAGGTGGCGCGGATGCGTCCGTCCGGATCGGAGAAACGCTCCGCATAAATCTGCGCCATTTTCAGAAACGTCGCGCGGCGTGACGGCGTGCGGCGGCGCTCGTTCAGAATATTCGTCGCGCCCATCCGCCGCAGATCCTGCATCAACGCAAACGCATTGTCGTAACGCACCACAATGCGATCGACGTCCGTCACCGGCAATGCGAATCCCGCGCGCTGTAACAGTGCGCCAAGATCGCGCAAATCGGCGAACGGCGCGACACGCGGCGACACGCCGCCTTCAACTTCGGCTTCAGCCGCCGCGAACGACTGCCGCAACTCGGTCAGCGTTTCGCCGCCGATCATCGCTGCAAGGAACAGACCATCAGGCTTCAGCGCACGGCGGATTTGCATCAGCACACCCGGCAGGTCATTGACGAACTGCAGCGCCAGCGCGGAGACCACAAGACCGGCGGAGGCCGGTGCAAGCGCGAGCGGTTCGGTATCGGCACCCGGCAGCGCCACAGCACGCAACTGCCTGACATTACCCGCTAATGCCACGCGCACCTGATCGCCCGGCGTTCCGAGATCGATGCCATCGGCAAATTCGCGCAACACGGCCTGCTGCCGCTCCGCCATATCCTCTGCAACACGGTCGAGCAGGAATGCCTCGGCGCCCTGCCGCGCAGCACGGCCCTGCCGGTCGCGCAGCAAGGCACGGTCGAACAGGCGCGGCGGCAGATCGTTCGGGGACGAGGTCATGGCGGTAGGTACGCCCTGAAAGACCGGTCTGGCAATTCCCTTAACTCCGCTTGTTTCGTTCAGGCGCCGGAATTACGCTTCGAGCGCGGGGAATTTCATGTCGGACCCGGATCAGGCATCGTCGCATTCTTCAGGCCGGTGGCGCGGACGATTTCGCGACACGCTGAAAGCCTGCGGCTCGGCACTTGCGTCACTCCCACGTATTGCCCTCGACATCGCCCTGCCGACGCTTTGCGTGTCCTGCCACGAGCCTGTCGCCAGTGAAGGCGTCTGCGCCGCGTGCTGGGCCAAACTGTCGTTCATCGCGCCCCCTTTTTGCGTGCGGCTCGGCATTCCCTTTGTTTCCGCTCGGGGGCCGGGCCTGTTGTGGTTGCAGGCGATCGCCATCCCGCCCCCCTATCAGCGGGCGCGCGCCGCGGTCCGTTACGATGACGTCGCACGGACCATGATCCATGCGCTGAAATATCAGGACCGCACCGATCTGGCGCCGACCATGGGCCGCTGGATGGCCCGCGCCGGTCAGGAACTTCTGGGCAACGCCGACGCCCTCGTTCCGGTGCCCCTGCACTGGCGGCGCGGCTGGAGCCGCCGCTACAACCAGTCCGGCGCACTGGCGGCGGTGATCGGTAAATCCGTATGTGTTCCGGTGATCGGAAACACCCTGCGCCGTGTGCGGCCGACGCTCCAGCAGGTCGGTCTTTCCAAGGCAGACCGCACACTCAACGTGCAGGGCGCGTTCAAGGTGCCTCTTGAGGACAAATCTTCCGTGCAGGGCCGGCGGATTGTGCTGATTGACGATGTTCTGACATCGGGCGCGACGGTCGATGCCTGCGCCCGCGCGCTGCTGCGGGCCAGGGCTGCATCGGTGGACGTGCTGGTGTTCGCGCGGGTTGTGGACACGCTTCAAACCCCCATATAATTTCAAGGTCTTATCGTTCTGGCATCCTCTCCTTTTGCAAAGGCAAGCCATGGCTGCACTCGTCGAAATCTATACGCGCCCCGGATGCGGCTATTGCAGCGCTGCGAAGTCCCTGCTGACGCGCAAGAATGCAGCCTTCACCGAATTCGATGTCGCGGTCGATCCGAACTGGCGTTCCGAGATGGTCCAGCGTGCGAACGGCGGCGCAACCTTCCCGCAGATCTTCATCGACAAGCAGCATGTCGGCGGCTGCGACGAACTTTACGCGCTCGACCGCGAAGGCAAGCTCGATGGCCTGCTCGCCGGTCAGAAAGTGTCCTCATGACCACAAGCCTCGAAACCGGCGCACCGTTCACTGCGGCCATGGTGCAGATGCGTACCGCGATGCTGCCAGAGACAAGCCTTGAGCAGGGCATTGCGCTGATCCGCGAGGCGAAAGACAAGGGCGCGGACTATGTGCAGACGCCCGAAGTCACCAACATCATTCAGCAGAACCGCAAGGCGCTGTTCGAACTGCTGGCGAACGACGAAGACGACCGGTCGCTCAAGGCCTATCGCGACCTCGCGCGCGAACTGAAAATCCACCTGCACATCGGATCGATTGCGGTCCGTGCCACACCGGAACGCGCCGCCAACCGCTCGTTCCTGATTGCGCCGGATGGCAACATCCTCGCGAGCTACGACAAGATTCACATGTTCGACATCGAACTCGACGGCGGCGAAAGCTACCGAGAGTCCGCCAACTATCAGCCGGGCGAAACCGCCGTCATCTCCGATCTGCCGTGGGGCAGGCTCGGGCTGACGATCTGTTACGACGTCCGCTTTCCCGCGCTCTACCGCGCACTCGCGGAAGCCGGCGCGTCCTTCATCGCCGTGCCATCCGCCTTCACGGTGAGAACCGGCGAAGCGCACTGGAGCACGCTGCTGCGCGCGCGCGCCATCGAGAACGGCTGTTTCATTTTCGCCGCCGCACAGGCCGGCAAGCATGAGAGCGGCCGCGAAACCTACGGCCATTCGCTGATCGTCGATCCGTGGGGTGAAATCCTCGCGGAGGGCGGCGTCGATACCGGCGTGGTGCTGGCAAAGATCGATCCGGCGAAGGTTCAGGCTGTGCGCAAGAGCATCCCGTCCTTGCAGCATGGCCGCCGCTTCGGCCTCAAGGACCCCAAGGGCGGTCCGGACTATCTGCATCTCGTGCGAGGATCGGCATGATCCGCTACGCGCTGCGGTGTGAACGCGGCCACGCCTTCGAGAGCTGGTTCCAAAGTTCTTCGGCCTACGACAGCCAGCGCAAGCGCGGGCTCGTCGCCTGTCCGATGTGCGACTCCACCAAGGTGGACAAGGCCATTATGGCGCCGCGCATCGCACGCAAGAGCAAATCGAAATCGGCGCCCGAGCCCGTAACCGCGCCCGCCGAAGACACTGCCTCGACATCGCTGGTGATGGCGCCGCAGGAGCGCGAACTTCTCTCAAAACTCAGGGAATTGCGCGACCACGTTCTCAAGAACGCCGATGACGTCGGCAACAAGTTTCCCGAGGAAGCCCGCAAGATGCATTACGGCGACGCCGAGCATCGCGCCATCTATGGCGAAGCGACAGCAGAGGAAGCCCGCTCGCTGGTCGATGAAGGCATCGAAGTGGCGGCCCTGCCCGTGCTGCCGGGTGACAGAAACTAAGCAAGTTTGACGAGCTTCCCAAGAGGTCGATATGAGCCCTGATCCGATCTCCTGGTCCGGCTCACTGTCAGGCTCCTGGCAGATCTGGGCGGTGCTGTCAGCGGTGTTTGCTGCGCTCACTGCGATCTTTGCCAAGGTCGGTGTCGAAAATATCAATCCGGACCTCGCGACGTTTATCCGCACCGTGATTGTGCTGGCGAGTTTCGCGATCATCCTCTTCGCAACCGGACAATTCAGCGCGCCCGGTCCGATTTCAGCAAAGACGTGGACCTTCCTCGTCCTGTCCGGCCTCGCAACCGGCGCGTCGTGGCTGTGTTACTTCCGCGCGCTGAAGCTCGGGCCGGCCACACTCGTTGCGCCCATCGACAAACTGAGCGTGGTGCTGGTCGCGCTGTTCGCGTTTGTGTTTCTTGGTGAGCGGCCATCCGTAACAGGATGGCTCGGAATCGCGCTGATCGCGGCGGGCGCGGTGCTGCTCGCGATCAAGAAATAGCCTCAGCTCGCCACCAGCATCGCCACGCCGATCAGGATCAGCGCAATGCCGGACATTTCACGCAACGAGATTTTTTGCTTCATCGAATAATAAGCGACAGCCTGCGCGAACAAAACTTCCACCAGCGCCAGCGTCCGCACATTGGCCGCAGCCGTCAGCGCGAAAGCGAGAAACCAGAACAGGGAGGCGAACGATCCCATGAAGCCGGCGAACATCGACGGCTTCCAGAGCCGGAAGATCGCGGCCATCGTGCCGGGCGAACGCACGATCAGCCAGCCGGACAAGACGATGGATTGCATCAGCAGCGTCGCGACCAGCGTGACGCTTGCGGCAGTCACAAAACTCACGCCGGTCACATTGAGAATGGCGCCGCGATAGCCGACCGCCGACAGCGCGAAGAATGCCGCCGCCACGAGCCCGAGCACCGTCGGCTTGAGATTGCCGAACCCCTTCATGCCGCCGGGCCGCAACGCCGTGATCACCACACCGACGGTAGCGATCAGGATGGCCGCGACTTTCAACACCGTGAGATGATCGGACAGGAACACGAAGCCGAAGATCGCGGCCTGAATGGCTTCGGTCTTGAGATAGGCCGTTGTCACCACAAACGACCGCTCGTTCATGGCCATCAGCATCAACGCGGTCGCGAGAATCTGCGCCATGCCGCCAACCACCAACCAGCCCCAGAATCCGGGCTCGGGCCATGACAGCCGGTCGCCGTTCACGGTGAGGATCAATCCGAGAAAGACCAGCGAAAACGGAAACCCGAACAAGAAACGGATATGGGTCGCGCCCAGCGTGCCGAGTTGCGCCGTCAGCCCGCGCTGCATCGCGTTGCGCACGACCTGCCCCGCCGCGGCCAGCAGCGTAAAGGGAATCCAGAGCCAAACGAACTGGGTCATGATGGACAGGGGTCAAGGCAGCGGAAGTGCTGCACTCAAAGGCCTTGTCCGGAGCTTTCAGTCAACCGGCACGATCTCATGCCGGTGTTGCGTATAGCCTAGATCGCCGCTTCGGCGACCAGCATGTAGTTCACATCCATGTCGGACGAGAGGCTCCAGCGGTCCGCGAGCGGATTATAGACCACCCCGGCCTGATCGCTGATGGCGAGCTTGTTGCGCTCCAGATGATGGGTCAGCTCCGCAGGCGTGACGAACTTGTCCCACTGATGCGTGCCCCGCGGAAGCCAGCGCAGCACATATTCAGCGCCGACAATCGCCAGCGCAAAACTCTTCCATGTCCGGTTGATGGTCGACGCCACCATCATGCTCGACGGCTTGAGCAGCGCGGCGCAGCGGTCGAGAAACAGTCCGACATTGGCGACATGTTCGACCACTTCCATCGCAAGCACGATGTCGAAGCGCTCGCGGGGATCCATCTCTTCAATGGTGGTGCAGCGATAATCGATGGAGAGATGCCCGCGTTCGGCATGAAGCTTGGCGACCGAGATGTTCGTCGCCGACGGATCGACGCCGATCACCTGCGCGCCGAGACGCGTCAGCGGCTCGCACAGCAATCCTGCGCCGCAGCCGATATCGAGTATGCGCAGGCCCGCGAGGCAATTCAGGCTCTTCGGGTTGCGGTCGAACTTGCGGCACGCCGTATCGCGGATATAGGCCAGCCGCAGCGGATTGATCTTGTGCAGCGGCGCCATCTTGCCCTTCGGGTCCCACCACTGTTCGGACAGTTCCGAGAACCGCGCGACTTCGCCGGGATCGACGGTGGACGCAGATGGAGAATTCGTGGTCATGCCGATGATCTTGTCCGGTTAGCGCTACTGATTGTCAGACGCCTGATAACTTCTAACTTGTGCGTATTCCGGTCGCAAAACCGGTGCGCACTTTTGCGGGATACGCACTAACGCGCCGTGATGTGATTGCGGAACTCGATCGGCGCGCCAATCATCTTTATCGTCTTGGTGCCCTCACCGACACCATTAACGGTGACATCTCCCCATCCAAAAATCCGCCCCGCAATGCTCTGGGTCACATCGACGCTTTCGATTTTATCGAGACTCATCTCGAATGTCTGGCGCTTGATGAACCCTTCCTTGTGGACCACCCGCAGGGAGGTGACGTCGGTTTCGCTGGTCCAGCGCTGGAACCAGGCCCGGAACAGCAGGAAACCCCCGACGAGCGCCAAGAGGGCGCTCAATGCCAGCAGCGGCAGGATGACCCCTCCTCCGGAGCCGACCAGACAGGCCGCAGAGACAGCCAGACAGGCCAGCCCCGGGACGTAAATGATCCCGTGAATCGAGGTCGAATACAAAATCTTCTCCCCCGGCTGAAGGATATCGTCGATATAGCGGCCCATTCCCGTCCTGTGTTGCTTGCCCGCGACCTGATGGGTATGTATAGCCGCCTTTTCGGGGCCATGCTGGCGTTTTGCGCGACTGGCCCTGATACCACCCATTCCAACCGGGACAGCGCCATTCGTCGCGAAAAGAGATCATGGGCCGCCTAGTCATGAAATTCGGCGGCACGTCCGTCGCCAACATCGAACGCATTCGCAACGTCGCGCATCATGTGAAACGTGAAGTCGATGCTGGCCATGACGTTGCCGTTGTGGTGTCGGCCATGTCCGGCAAGACCAACGAACTCGTTGGCTGGGCCACGGAGACCTCGCCGCTGCACGACGCGCGCGAATACGATGCCATCGTGGCATCCGGCGAACAGGTGACCTCCGGCCTGCTGGCGATTGCGCTGCAGGCGCTCGGCATTCAGGCCCGGTCGTGGCAGGGCTGGCAGATTCCGATCCAGACCAGCGAGGCGCATGCGTCGGCGCGTATCACCGGCATTGACGGCAGCGAACTGATCAAGCGCTTCAAGGAGCGCAAGGAAGTCGCCGTTATCGCCGGCTTCCAGGGCATCCATGAGCCGACTGGCCGCATCACCACGCTGGGGCGCGGCGGGTCCGACACGTCAGCGGTGGCGATTGCTGCTGCGATCCACGCCGACCGCTGTGACATCTACACCGACGTCGATGGCGTCTACACCACCGACCCGCGCGTGGTGCCGAAGGCGAAGCGGCTCAACAAGGTCGCCTTCGAGGAAATGCTGGAAATGGCGTCACTCGGCGCCAAGGTGCTTCAGGTCCGCTCCGTGGAACTGGGCATGGTTCATAACGTCCCGGTGTTCGTGCGCTCGAGCTTCGACAAGCCGGAAGATATCGATCCCCACGGCACGCCGCCGGGAACGCTGATTTGCAGCGAGGAGGAAATCATGGAAAGCCAGGTCGTCACCGGTATCGCCTTCTCGAAGGACGAAGCGCAGATTTCCGTGCGCCAGATCGAGGACAAACCCGGCATTGCGGCCGCGATCTTCGGGCCACTGGCGGATGCGAGCATCAACGTCGACATGATCGTGCAGAACGTGTCCGAGGACGGCAAATATACCGACCTGACCTTTACCGTTCCGGCCTCCGAATACACCCGCGCCAAGGACACCATCGCCAAGGCGAAGGACAAGATCGGCTACAAGGCGATGGACTCCGCCACCGACGTCGCCAAGGTTTCGGTGATCGGGATCGGTATGCGCAGCCATGCCGGCGTCGCCGCACAGGCCTTCAAGGCGCTGTCGGAACGCAACATCAACATCCGCGCGATTACCACCTCCGAGATCAAATTCTCGCTGCTGATCGACGCCGCCTATACCGAGCTGGCGGTCCGGACGCTGCATACCCTTTACGGGCTGGATCAGGCCTGAAGCCCGATCCTGTTTTCACTCTGCCGCGGCATTTTGCCGAGGTCATTTTGCTGGACTGCCTCTCATCTTTGGCAGGTGTTTTGCTTGGCAAAACGCACCTCAATTCGTTATAGCCTCAGGATAAGGCACCCGCGCCCGCGCCTCTGGTCCTGGACCGTCTGCGATGTCCCGAACTCAGCCAAGCGGCCCACGCTGGACCTGAAAAGTCGTTATTTTACTGCTAGTTAACGCCATGGCAGCCGGTTGCGGACCGTGCTGGAATTGCGGGTAAGGAAGTCAACGGATGCGGAGCGCGCTGGGAGGCCCCCGCGTCTTGTTGAGACGGCTCCGCGAAGTGATGGCCGAACAGGTCAGCGCTCAGGAACGGCTCGACAAGATCGTGGTGCTGATCGCCGCCAACATGGTGGCGGAGGTCTGCTCGACCTACGTGCTGCGCGTCGATAATACCCTTGAGCTCTACGCCACTGAAGGTCTGAACCGCGACGCGGTCCACCAGACCGTGCTGAACGCCCATGAGGGCCTTGTCGGTCTCGTGGCGTCCGAAGCGACGCCCCTGAACCTGTCGAACGCGCAATCGCATCCGGCGTTCTCGTATCGCCCGGAAACCGGCGAAGAAATCTACCACTCGTTCCTCGGCGTGCCGATCCTGCGCTCGGGCAATACGCTCGGCGTGCTGGTGGTGCAGAACCGCGCCCACCGCACCTACGTCGAAGAGGAAGTCGAGGCGCTGCAGACCACCGCCATGGTGGTCGCGGAAATGATCGCTTCGGGCGAGCTGTCGTCGATCGCGCGCCCCGGCGCAGAACCCGCGGCCCGCCACTCGCTGCACAAGACCGGCGCGGTCCTCTCGGAAGGCATCGCGCTCGGCCATGTCGTGCTGCATGAGCCGCGCGTCGTCATCACCAACTACATCGCCGAAGACCTGCCGAAGGAACTCAAGCGGCTCGACAGCGCGATCCTGAAACTGCGCGCCGATCTCGACCGCATGCTGGAACGCGGCGATGTCGCCGAAGGCGGCGGGCACCGCGACGCGCTGGGGGGGTATCGCATGTTCGCCAACGATCAGGGCTGGCAGCACAAGCTGCATGAAGCGGTCGCAACGGGCCTGACTGCGGAAGCGGCCGTCGAGCGCGTGCAGTCCGATACGCGCGCGCGCATGCTGCGCTCGACCCACCCCTATTTGCGCGATCGTCTGCACGATCTGGAAGACCTCGGCCATCGCCTGATGCGGCAGCTGGTCGGACAGGATCATGCGCCCTCACGCGAGCAATTGCCCGACAACGCGATCCTGATCGCGCGCTCGATGGGTCCCGCTGCACTGCTCGATTACGATCGCAAGCGGCTGCGCGGACTTGTGCTGGAAGAAGGCACCGCCAATTCGCATGTGTCGATTGTCGCGCGCGCGCTCGGCATTCCCGCAGTCGGTGAAGTTCCGAATGCTGCCGGCATCGCCGATCCCGGTGACGCGATCATTGTCGACGGCACGTCGGGCTCGATCTACATCCGCCCGTCGAACGAAATTCAGTCGGCCTATGCCGAACGGGTCCGCTTCCGCGCGCGGCGACAGGAACAGTATCGCGAGCTGCGCGACAAGCCCTGCGTGACCAAAGACGGCCAGCCGGTCGACCTGATGATCAATGCGGGTCTCGTGATCGATCTGCCGCATATCGACGACACCGGCTCGTCGGGCATCGGCTTGTTCCGTACCGAACTGCAGTTCATGGTCGGGCAGAGCCTGCCGCGCACCAGCGAGCAACTGTCGCTCTATCGCGCCGTGCTCGATGCCGCAGGCGACAAGCCAGTGACATTCCGCACGCTCGACATCGGCGGCGACAAGGCGCTGCCGTACATGGATACGATCGTCGAAGAAAATCCGGCACTGGGCTGGCGTGCCATCCGCCTCGGTCTCGACCGGCCCGGCCTGCTGCGCGGCCAGATCCGCGCGCTGCTGCGTGCGGCTTCGGGAAGATACTTGCGCGTCATGTTTCCGATGATCTCGCAGGTCGATGAATTCGATCAGGCCAAGCTCGTGATCGAGCGTGAACTGACTTATCTGCGCCAACATGGGCATACCTTGCCCGAGCGGGTCGATGTCGGCACCATGGTCGAGGTTCCCGCGCTGCTCTACCAAATGGACGAACTGCTCAAGCGGGTCGATTTCATTTCAGTGGGATCAAACGACCTGTTCCAGTTCCTGTTCGCGGTGGATCGCGGCAACTCGCGCGTCACCGACCGCTTCGACACGCTGTCCGCGCCGATCCTGCGTGCCCTGCGCGACATCGCAACGAAAGCCAATGCCGCCGGCAAATCCGTCTCGCTTTGCGGCGAGATGGCGTCGCAGCCGCTCGGCGCACTGACATTGATCGCGCTGGGCTATCGCTCGCTGTCACTATCGGCAACCGGACACGGCCCGGTCAAGGCGATGATCCTTGATCTCGACGCCAAGAAAGCAGAAGCGATGATCACGCCGCTGCTGGATGCTCCGGCAGGAAGTGTGTCGATCCGCAGCAAGCTGATGGAATTCGCCGAAGCCGAAGGGCTTTCGTTGTAGCGACGCTGGCATCACCGACGCGCGCCGCTGGATTCTTCTTGCCTAACGAAAATTCATATCATGACCGCACTGCCTGAAGCCAAACTCGATACATTGCTGGCGCGTCACGCGGCACTGGAAGCTGAACTGCTTGGCCAGGTGAATTCGGAAACCTATGTCCGCATCACCCGCGAGTTGAGCGAACTGACGCCTGTCGTCAACGCCGTGAAGGCCTATCGTTCCGCAGTGGATGAAATCGACGGCATCGATGCGTTGATTGCGGACGCCGCGACGGATTCCGAGATGCGGTCCATGGCGGAAAGCGAGCGTCCGGAGCTTGAGACACGCCGTGACGAACTCGCACAGGACATCCGCATTGCACTTCTGCCAAAGGATGCCATGGACGAGCGCAACGTGGTGCTCGAAATCCGCGCTGGTACCGGCGGCGATGAAGCATCGCTGTTCGCCGGCGATCTTTTCCGCATGTATGAGCGGTTCGCGGCGCTGCAGGGCTGGAAGGTCGACCTAATCTCGGCCTCAGAAGGCACCATGGGCGGCTACAAGGAAATCGTCGCCGAAGTGCAGGGCCGCGGAGCATTCGCGAAACTGAAATTCGAATCCGGCGTGCACCGCGTGCAGCGCGTCCCCGACACCGAAACGCAGGGCCGCATCCACACCTCGGCGGCGACCGTCGCGGTATTGCCGGAGGCCGAGGAAGTTGACGTCGCCATCAAGAATGACGATCTGCGGATCGAGACCATGCGCGCACAGGGCGCCGGCGGCCAGCACGTCAACAAGACCGAGTCGGCAATCCGCATCACCCACATTCCGACCGGCATTGTGGTCATGATGCAGGACAGCCGCTCGCAACATAAGAACCGCGCCAGTGCGATGAACATCCTGCGCTCGCGCATCTACGATGCGGAACGGCAGCGCATCGACTCCGAGCGCTCCGCCGAACGCAAGGGCCAGGTCGGCTCCCGCCATCGCTCCGAGCGCATCCGGGCCTACAATTTTCCCCAAGGCCGCGTCACCGACCATCCCAA
>CAZQMD010000105.1:0-15346 GCA_964594185.1 uncultured Afipia sp.
CTTCGGCGATCTCAACCAGCACGGCCCGGATTCGATCCGCTTCTACACCAAGACCAAGACGGTCACCTCGCGCTGGCCGTCGGGCGTCAAGGACGGTGCGGAGTTCTCGATCCCGACGATGAACTGATAGAGAAGTGTGTTCCCGGGCAATCGCCATGGCGGTTGCCCGGCAGGATCAGACTTCCAACGCGTGATGGGGACGCTATGCAGTTCGCTCTGACCGAGGATCAAATCGCGGTTCGCGATATGGCGCGCGAATTCGCGGCCGAGAAAATCGCCCCGTTCGCCCAGAAGTGGGACGAGGACAAGTTTTTTCCCGTCGATGTGATGCGCGAAGCGGCAGCGCTCGGCATGGGCGGTATCTATATCCGTGACGATGTGGGCGGTTCGGCGCTGACGCGGTTCGATGCGGCGCTGATCTTCGAGGCGCTCGCAACCGGATGCCCCACTGTCTCGTCGTTTATCTCGATCCACAACATGGCATCGTGGATGATCGATGCCTACGGCTCGGACGCGCAGCGGCAGAAGTGGCTGCCGCGTCTTTCCACCATGGAACTGATCGCCAGCTACGCGTTGACCGAACCAGGCGCGGGCTCGGATGCCGCAGCGCTTTCGACCCGCGCGGTGCGTGATGGCGATCACTACGTTCTCAACGGCCAGAAGCAGTTTATCTCCGGCGCGGGAACCAGCGACATTTATGTCGCGATGGTTCGTACCGGCGGCGAAGGGGCGCGTGGCGTCTCCACGCTGGTGATTGATCGCGACACGCCGGGCGTCTCGTTCGGCGCAAATGAGCGCAAGATGGGCTGGAATGCGCAGCCGACCCGCGCGGTGATTTTCGAGAACGCCCGCGTGCCTGTCTCCAATCGTCTTGGCGAAGAGGGCATCGGCTTCAAGATTGCCATGGCTGGTCTTGACGGTGGACGTCTCAACATTGCTGCTTGCTCGCTCGGCGGCGCGCAATCGGCGCTGGACAAGTCGCTCGCCTATACCAGAGAGCGCCGGGCATTCGGTCAGCGTCTTGACGAATTTCAGGCACTTCAGTTCCGTCTTGCCGACATGGCGACTGAGCTGGAGGCGGCGCGGACGTTTCTCTGGCGGGCTGCCGCATCGCTCGATCGTAAAGACCCGGACGCGAGCATGCTTTGCGCCATGGCCAAGCGTTTCGGGACCGATGCCGGTTTCGAGATCGCCAATCAAGCGCTGCAATTGCACGGCGGATACGGCTATCTGTCGGAATACGGCATCGAGAAGATTGTTCGCGATCTGCGCGTTCACCAAATTCTTGAAGGAACCAACGAGATCATGCGCGTGATCGTCGCCCGGAAATTGATCGAGGGTGCGCGATGAGCGCACATGCGGCGATGACGGATACACCGGAGAAAGAAGTCATCGTTTGCCGCGAAGGCGCAGCGGGCGTTGTCCGTCTCAATCGGCCGAAGGCGATCAATGCATTGACCCTCGACATGACGCGCGAGATCGTAACCGCGCTCGACGAGTTTGAGGCAGATCCCGGCATCTCGCTGATCTTGCTGGAAGGAGCGGGCGATCGCGGGCTGTGCGCGGGCGGCGACATTCGCGGGCTCCACGATAGTTCAAAGGCGGGCGGTGATCTCGGGCCTGTGTTCTGGCGCGAAGAGTACATTCTGAATGCGCGGATCGCTGATTTTCCGAAGCCGTATGTCGCCTACATGGACGGTCTCGTCATGGGCGGCGGCGTCGGGCTTTCGGCGCACAGCGCACACCGCGTTGTGACCGAAAAGACCAAGATGGCCATGCCGGAAGTCAGTCTCGGCTTTTTCCCGGACGTGGGTGGGACCTGGCTGTTGTCGCGCGCGCCCGGTGAAGTCGGGACTTACTTTGGCCTGACGGGTCTGACCATGAGCGGTGCCGATGCGGTATATGCCGGTGCCGCAGACGTTCTGATCGATACGAGCAATTGGCCTGCATTGCGCGATGCGCTGACCAATGCGCCGCTGAAGGCCTCGTCGGCAGATGTCCACTCCATTCTTGCAAACTATACGGTTGCAAACATTCAGGCGCCGATTGCCACCCATCGCGATCTGATCGACCGCGCTTTCGCTCACGACACCGTTGAAGCTATTGAGGCCGCGCTAAAACAGGACGGCTCGGAATTCGCGCTGTCGACGCTGAAGGCGTTGTCGCGGAATTCCCCAACCGCACTCAAGGTGACGTTGGAACTGCTCCGTCGCGCACGCACGTCCAAATCGCTCAAGGAATGCCTTGTCCGCGAATACAATTCCGCGCTGACGGTTTTCACCAGTACGGAATTCGTGGAAGGCGTGCGCGCCGCGATCATCGACAAGGATCGCAATCCGAAATGGTCGCCGGCGCGGATCGAGGACGTCACGCCTGATATCGTCGACAAGTATTTTGCGCCGAACCAAAAATACAAACTGGTCTTCCCGGACTGACATCTCAGAAGCAACGATAACGAGGCAGGAAATGGCAAACATCGCATTCATCGGTCTTGGCAATATGGGCGGCCCCATGGCGGCGAACCTCGTCAAGGCTGGACATACGGTGACGGGTTTCGATCTCGTCCAGGCTTCGAAGGATGCAGCGAAGGCCGATGGCGTGACCATCGCTGCGACTGCCCTGGAAGCGGTGAAGGGTGCGGATGTGGTTGTCACCATGCTGCCTGCGGGCAAGCATGTGCTGACCGTCTGGAAAGAGATCGTTCCGTCCGTCGGCAAGAACACCCTGATGATCGATTGCTCGACGATCGATGTCGAAAGCGCGCGTTTCGCGCATGGTCATGCCCTCGAGCACAATCTGCCATCCATCGATGCGCCGGTTTCCGGAGGCACAGGCGGCGCGAAAGGCGCGACGCTGACCTTCATGTGCGGCGGCACTGACGCGGCATTTGCTGCGGCAAAGCCCATTCTGGAAAACATGGGCAAGAAGGTCGTGCATTGCGGCGAAGCGGGTGCCGGACAGGCGGCCAAGATCTGCAACAACATGATCCTCGGCATTGCAATGATCGGCGTCTCCGAAGCCTTTGCGCTCGGCGAAAAACTCGGCTTGTCGCATCAGGCACTGTTCGATGTGGCCTCGACCTCATCGGGTCAGTGCTGGTCGCTGACATCCTATTGCCCCGTGCCGGGTCCGGTGCCGGCATCGCCTGCAAACAACGATTACAAGCCGGGCTTTGCTGCGGCGCTGATGCTGAAAGACCTGCGCCTGTCGCAGGAAGCCGCCAAGGCGGCTGGCGCGGCAAC
Source organism: uncultured Afipia sp. (assembly GCA_964594185.1). Taxonomy (GTDB): domain Bacteria; phylum Pseudomonadota; class Alphaproteobacteria; order Rhizobiales; family Xanthobacteraceae; genus Afipia. Next base: position 3,243 of record CAZQMD010000105.1, read on the forward strand.
CCCGCTCGGCGCGCATGCCGAGAGCATCTACGATGCTTTCGAGAAAGCCGGTCATGGTGGAGTGGATTTTTCCGGTATCATCAAGCATGTTCGTGGGCTGGCGAAATAGGATTGCTTGATGACCACCTTCCGGGACGCGCGCTCTTTCCTGCTCAAAAATCGGGCTGACTACGACAGGGCCGTCGCGGAATTCCGCTGGCCTGACGAGAAGCAGTTCAACTGGGCGCTCGACTGGTTCGATGCCGGTCTGGCCGGCGATCCCGAAAGCAGGGATCGCACGGCGCTGTGGATTGTCGATGCCGCGTCAAACACCGAGACAAAACTATCGTTCGCAGAGCTGTCGCGGCGTTCGAACCGGACCGCGAATTTTCTGCGCGATCTGGGCCTCAAGCGCGGCGATCACCTTTTGATGCTGCTCGGCAACGTCGTGCCGCTATGGGAAACCATGCTGGCTGCCATGAAGCTCGGTGTCATCGTGATCCCCGCGACCACGCTGTTGACTGCGGATGAATTGCGCGACCGGCTCGATCGCGGCAAGGCCAAGGTCGTGGTCGCGACGCAGGATCAGGTCGCCAAGTTCGAAGGTCTCGGCGGTCAGGGCTTCACCAAGATCGTGGTTGCGGCGACGTCCGAGAACAAGGGCTGGCGCAAGTTCGAAGAGGCCTCGAATTATCCGGACACGTTGACGCCGGACGGCGTGACGAATGCCGACGATCCGATGCTGCTCTATTTCACGTCCGGCACCACGGCCAAGCCGAAGCTCGTCCTGCACAGTCATCGCAGCTATCCGGTCGGTTCGCTGTCCACGATGTACTGGCTCGGTCTTCAGCCGGGCGACATTCATCTCAACATCTCGTCGCCAGGTTGGGCCAAGCACGCATGGAGCTGCTTCTTCTCGCCATGGAATGCAGGCGCGACGATCTTCATCGTCAACCAGCCGCGCTTCGATGCCAAGAGTCTTCTCGCCACGGTCGCGCGCTGCGGCGTGACGACACTGTGCGCGCCGCCGACGGTCTGGCGGCTGTTCATTCAGGAGAAGCTCGCGGATTACAAGGTGTCCGTGCGTGAGGTCTGCGGGGCAGGCGAGCCACTGAATCCGGAAGTGATCGATCAGGTCAAGGCCGCGTGGGGGCTGACCATTCGCGACGGCTATGGCCAGACCGAAACCACGGCACTCGCGGGCAACTCGCCGGGACAGCCGGTGAAGGTCGGTTCGATGGGGCGACCGATGCCGGGTTACACCGTGCGTGTCGCAGATGCCGACGGCAACCCGGCGAAAGAGGGCGAGGTGCGTCTGGTGCTTGGGGCCAATCGTCCGGCAGGCCTGATGCTTGGCTATCAGGGCGAGGACGGCAAGCCGAAAGGCGCTGACGGGGATGTCTATCAAACCGGTGACGTCGTGTTCGTTGATGACGACGGTTACCTGACTTTCGTCGGCCGCTCTGACGATGTGTTCAAATCCTCCGATTATCGGATCAGCCCGTTTGAGCTCGAAAGCGTGCTGCTGGAGCACGAATTGGTTGCTGAAGCCGCCGTCGTGCCGACGCCGGACCCAATCCGTCTGGCGCTTCCGAAAGCTTATGTTTCGCTGGTACCCGGCACGGCGATGACGCGGGATACGGCACTGTCGATTTTCAGGTATGTCCATTCCCGCCTCGCGCCATTCAAGCGCATCCGCCGGATTGAACTTGTGACGGAGTTGCCGAAAACCATCTCCGGCAAGATTCGCCGCGTTCAGCTTCGCCGCCTGGAGCACGACAACGACCGCAAGGATGCATTGCGTGGGCTGGAATTCCGGGAAGAGGATTTCCCCGAGTTGCAAGCGGGACAAAGCACCGCGCGCTAGCGGTTAAGTCCGTCTTTTTCGGCGAACTTGAATTCTAAAACCCGTTTGAAACGGGCGGCCTGCGGGGCTTTCCGCGCGGGCAGAATCCGGAGCGCGCCGCCGCTTGCGCCCAGATTTCGCTTGGCCGGACCGCCGATCTGTGGAATGTGCCAACCCAGTTCGAATTTGGGCGGAGAGACGGCCGATGGGCGCTGAGATGGATCTAGCAGATTATCTGAAACTGGTGGGCACCGAACTCGGTGTCTCGGAATGGCATACCGTCGATCAAAAGCAGATCGACGCATTCGCCAATGCGACCGAAGATTTTCAGTTCATCCACATCGATCCCGAGCGGGCAAAGCGCGAAACGCCATTCGGTGGAACGATCGCGCACGGCTTTCTCTCGCTGTCGGTGCTGCCGAAGCTGGCCTACGCGACCATGCCGACACTAAACGGCGCGGCGATGTCGATCAATTACGGCTTCGACAAGATCAGATTTCTGACGCCGGTGCGGGCAGGAAAGCGCGTGCGTGCACGCTTCGTGCTTGCGGAAGCAACCATGAAGTCGCCGAAGGAACTGCTGGCGCGGACCAACACGACGCTGGAAATCGAGGGTGAGCCGAAGCCGGCGCTGGTAGCGGACTGGCTCGGCATGCATTTCTTCGCCTAACTATCAAGGAACGATCATGGCAATCAGATTCGATGGACGCGTCGCGGTTGTGACCGGCGCAGGTGCAGGCCTCGGACGCGCGCATGCGCTGGGTCTTGCGAAACTTGGCGCAAAGGTCGTGGTCAACGACATGGGTGCGAAAACCGACGGCACTGGCGGTTCGGCTAGTCCTGCGGAAGCGGTTGTCGAGGAAATCCGCAAGGCAGGCGGCGAAGCTATTGCCGACGGTTCTGACGTCTCGAACTTCGAGCAGGTCAAGGAGATGGTCGCCCGCGCTGCAGTGAAGTGGGGCAGTGTCGATCTCATGGTCGCGAATGCCGGCATTCTGCGGGACAAATCCTTCGCAAAGATGGAGCCAGATGAATTCGCAAAGGTCATCGCAGTGCATCTCACCGGCACCTACAACTGCTGCAAGGCGGTATGGGACGGGATGCGCGAGCGCAATTACGGCCGCATCGTTATCACGTCGTCGGCGTCGGGGCTGTTTGGGAATTTCGGTCAGGCCAACTACGGCGCGGCGAAAGCTGCGATGGTCGGCCTGATGAACGTGCTGGCCGAGGAAGGCCGCAAGACGAACATTAAGGTGAATACGATTGCGCCGACAGCGGCAACGCGGATGACCGAAGGATTGATCGGGCCGGAAATCCTGGCGCTGATGAAGCCGGAGTCCATCACGCCTGCCGTTCTCTATTTATTGAGCGAAGACGCGCCGACCCGCACCATCATGGGCGCAGGTGCAGGCTCGTTTGCCGTGATCAAGGTGGTGGAGACAGAAGGTCTCAACCTGCCGCAGGATCAGTGGACGCCTGATGCGGTGGCTGCGAACTTCGCCAAGATCGGAGATATGTCGACTGCGCGTGATCTCGGCGGCGCATTCTTCCAGACTTTCAAGTACGTCGAGCAGGCCGCGAAGGCCGCGGGTATCAAACTGCCGAACATGGGCGGTTGACACTTGAACATCGCCGTCATCGGTGCCGGTCCTGCGGGGCTGATGGCGGCTGAAATTCTGAGCGCAGGCGGCGCGCGCGTGACGATCTACGACCGTATGCCGTCCGTGGGCCGCAAGTTCCTGATGGCCGGACGCGGCGGCCTCAATCTCACGCATAGCGAACCGCTGGATCAGTTTGTTCAGCGCTATCGCGAGGCAGCGCCGCATCTGCGCGCGGCCATCGAGGCTTTTCCGCCCGAAGCCTTGCGTGCGTGGAGCGACGGTCTCGGCCAGCCGACATTCGTCGGATCGAGCGGGCGGATTTTTCCGCAAGCGATGAAAGCGTCGCCATTGTTGCGTGCATGGCTGCGCCGTCTCGATCAATCCGGTGTGCAGTTCGCGCTTCGCCATTACTGGGCCGGGTGGGCAGCAAGCGGCGACCTGTGCTTTGAGGCACCGGATGGCATGACGTTCTTCAAACCCGACGCGACCGTGATCGCGCTGGGCGGTGCAAGCTGGCCGAAGCTGGGCGCAGATGGTGACTGGATCGATCCGTTCAAGACCAAAGGTATCGGCATTGCGCCGTTGCACGCAGCCAATAGTGGTTTTCGTGTTGCATGGTCTGAACTGTTTCGCGATCGTTTCGAAGGACAACCGCTGAAAGGCATTGCACTCTCGTTCGGTGGCGAAACCGTGCGCGGTGAGGGCATGATCACGCGTGATGGGCTCGAAGGCGGGGCGATTTACGCATTGTCGGCTCCAATCCGAAATGCGGTGCTCGCGTACGGCAAGGCTGTCGTCCATCTTGCGCTGCGCCCCGATCTGACCACATCTGATCTTGTGGAGCGCTTTGGCAAGCCGCGACAGAAGCAGTCGATGTCGACCTATCTGCGGAAGGCTGCAGGTCTTTCTCCCGTCGCCATTGGCTTGATGCAAGAAGCCGCGATTGCCGAGGGATTAAGCCTGTCTGCAATGGACCCTGAAGTGCTTGCTGCTTTCATCAATGCTGTTCCAGTCCGGCTCGCGGGCGTCGCCACGCTTGACCGCGCGATTTCCACGGCGGGCGGAATTTCGTTCGATGAAATCGATGCGCACTTCATGCTGCGCAAGATGCCCGGCGTGTTCGTTGCAGGCGAAATGCTGGATTGGGAAGCGCCGACCGGCGGCTATTTGCTGCAGGCCTGTTTCGCGACAGGCGTCGCGGCGGGGCGAGGCGCACTGGATTATCTGAAGCGCTAGGCGCCGCTTTCGATTTCCTCGCGCAGCATTTCGAGTTCCAGCCATTTCTCTTCGGCGGCGTCGAGCTCGGCATGGGCCTTGGCGATGGCTGCGGAGGCGGCGTCGAATGTCTTTCGATCCTTTGTGTAAAGCTGCGGATCGTCGAGCAGCTTCTGTTGCTTCGCGATCTCGGCCTGAAGCTTCGTCATTGTTTTGGGCAGCGTTTCAAGCGCGTGTTTCTCGTTGAAGCTGAGACGGCGTTTTGCAGTTGGCGCAGGCGTAGAGCTTGCGGCTTTTGTAACTTTGGAAATTTCCGCGGAAGCAGAAGCCTTGATCGCCTTTTCCTGCAGGTCCGCGCCGCGCTGTGTCAACATGTCAGAATAGCCGCCGGCATATTCGACCCACTTGCCGTCGCCCTCGGGCGCAATCACGGACGTCACGACGCGATCGAGAAAGTCGCGGTCATGGCTGACAAGAATGACTGTGCCCTGATAGTCGCTGAGCATTTCCTCAAGCACGTCGAGCGTTTCAAGATCGAGGTCGTTGGTGGGCTCGTCCAGCACCAGAAAGTTCGAAGGTTTTGCCAGCGCGCGCGCCAGCATCAGCCGTCCGCGCTCACCGCCTGACAGGACTTCAAGCGGAGTGCGTGCCTGCTCGCTGGCGAAAAGAAAGTCCTTCATGTAGCCGATGACATGCTTGGGTGTGCCATTGACCATGATGCTGTCGCCGCGTCCGCCGGTCAGCGCATCGGCCAACGTCGTTTTCGGATCGAGGCTTTCGCGATGTTGATCCAGCGTCACCATCTCGAGGTTGGCGCCGAGGCGGATCGATCCGCTGTCAGGAGCATCCGCGCCGGTCAGCAGGCCGATCAGCGTGGTCTTGCCAGCACCGTTGGGCCCGATGATGCCGATGCGGTCACCGCGTGTCACGCGCGTGGAGAAATCATCGATGATCTTGCGCTCGCCGTAGGATTTTCCGATGTGCTTGGCTTCGATCACCAGTTTGCCAGAGGTTTCCGCTTCCGAGGCGGCAAGGTTCGCCTTGCCTGCGGTGCCGCGATAGTCGCGGCGTTGCTGCCGCAGCTCGAACAGGTTGCCGAGGCGCTTGACGTTACGCTTGCGCCGCCCGGAGACACCGTAGCGCAGCCAGTGTTCCTCCATGACGATCTTGCGATCCAGCTTGTGCTGGTCGCGTTCTTCTTCCGCCAGCACCTCGTCTCGCCATTCCTCGAATGCGCTGAAGCCTTTTTCGATGCGGCGGGTCTCGCCGCGATCCAGCCACACGGTTGAACGCGACAAGTTCGAGAGAAAGCGTCTGTCGTGGCTGATCATCACCAAAGCGCTGCGGCGGCTGGCGAGTTCGCCTTCCAGCCATTCGATGGTGGTGAGATCGAGATGGTTGGTCGGCTCGTCCAGCAGCAGGATGTCGGGCGAGGGGGCCAGCACCCGCGCGAGTGCCGCGCGCCGCGCTTCGCCGCCGGAGAGGTTGGCGGGATCTTCAGTGCCGGTCAGGCCGAGTTGCTCCAGCAGATACTGCGCCTGATAGTGATCGTCGCCGGAATTCATCCCGGCTTCGACATAGGCCAGCGTGGTCTTGAAGCCGTCGAAATCCGGCTCCTGCGGCAGGTAGCGAATGGTCGCGCCGGGCTGCACAAAGCGGGTGCCGCGATCAGCCTCCACCAGCCCCGCGACGATCTTCAACAGCGTTGACTTGCCCGAGCCGTTGCGGCCGATCAGGCAGACGCGTTCGCCAGCGGACACCGCAAGCTCCACGCCTGCCAGCAGCGGTGTGCCGCCGAACGTCAGCGCGATGTCTTTCAACTGGATCAGGGGAGGAGCCATATTGCCGGGATACTCTTACTTTTGTTGCGCGCGCTGAATGCGGCGAATGGTCTGGTCGAGCGCCGAGAGGAACGCGGAGCGGTCGCGCGGCGAAAACGAGCGCGGGCCGCCGGTGACTTCGCCGCTGGAGCGCAGATCGGTCATCAGGTTGCGTACTGCCAGCGTCATGCCGATGGACTCTTCCGAGAACGGCTTGCCGTTGGGGGCGATCACATCCGCGCCGGTCTTCACGCAGCGCGCTGCCAGCGGGATATCGGACGTGATGACGATATCGCCTTTTTGCGCGCGTTCCGCAATCCAGTCATCGGCCGCATCCATGCCGCTGCCTGCGGCAATCCGCTCGATCAGCGGATGATGTGGCACGCGGATGAAATTGCCTGCGACCACACTGACCGGCAGGCCGTGCCGCTCGGCGACGCGATAGATCTCGTCCTTCACCGGGCAGGCGTCGGCATCGATATAAATGCGGGTCATGGGTTCAGGGTCTATCGGTTCGTTCGTCAGGCGGATGCTGGTAACCCAGGCCAGCTGAAATGGCGAGGGGAACGCGCGTCTGTTGTGTGAGGCATGCGCGGGGGCGGCTTGTCTTGGCCCCGCCGTTGCGTACCATTGTTCCAACTTATTTAGAAAATCCGAGGAAACGATGACCGTTCTGAAACCCCATAGCGTCAACGCCTACAATCTGGCGAAGAATTCCGAGAACAAGATGCACGACGATTCGGTCGCGCGCCGGTTTGGATTTCAGGGCGGGCTGGTGCCGGGCGTCGACGTGTTCGCCTACATGACCCACATGCCGGTAGCGAAGTGGGGCCGGGCGTTCCTGGAGCGCGGACTGATGGACGGCCGGTTCTTCAAGCCGGTTTATGACGGCGAGACCGCCGTGGTGACAGGTGAAGATATCGACGGCGCTCTGGCGATCAAGGTGGAAAGCCGTGGCGAACTGTGCGCGAGTGGCACCGCGTCGATGCCCTCCGACACGCCGAAGATTTCGCTTGGCGATTTTCCGAGCGTTGCGGTTTTCGGCAAGACTGCTCCCGCCAGCGAGACGTCATATGCGACCGGCAAATGGCTTGCCATCCCGGCGTTCACACTGGGCACGCAAGGCTCAACCGAATATCTGCGCGACGTGCGCGAAACCGACCCGCTTTATGCGAACGAGAAGATCGTTCACACAGGGATGCTGCTGCGGACCATGAACTGGGCGCTGATGGAGAATGCTGTTCTGGGTCCGTGGATTCATGTCGGCAGCACCATACGCTATCTGGCGGCGGCGGGCATCGAGGATGAACTGACCGTGCGCGCCAAGGTGACCGGCAACTACGACCGCAAAGGCCACAAATTCGTGGAGCTTGACGGCATCATCGTTGCGAACGGCAAGACGCCGATCGCGCATTGTCAGCACATCGCGATCTATCGGCCGCGTGAGACCATGGCGGCGTGATGTCTCACTCCGACTTCTTCGCCTTTCGCCCATCCTGAATCGCGCGCCAGACCTTTTCCGAGGTCAGCGGCATGTCGATTGCGGTCACGCCTTCATCCGACAACGCATCGAGCACGGCGTTGACGATGGTCGCGAGGCTTCCGGCGCAGCCCGCTTCGCCGCAGCCTTTGGTGCCGAGCGGATTCGAGGTCGCGGGCGAGGGGTGATTGCTCAATGTCATGGACGGAATGTCACCGGCGCGTGGCAAGGCGTAATCCATAAACGATCCCGTGACTGGCTGGCCGTTGTCGTCATAGGTCACGCATTCCATCAGCGCCTGACCGATGCCTTGAGCGACGCCGCCATGAATCTGTCCCGCGACGATCATCGGATTGACCACGGTGCCGAAGTCGTTGACGCCGTTGTAGCGAACGATATGAACGACGCCGGTATCCGGATCGATCTCGACTTCGGCGACGTGGCAGCCGTTGGGGAATGTCGATGGAACGCCCTGCGCGGTATGATCGACATCCAGCGATGCGGGAACGCCGTCGGGCATTTTCGAATCCCGCAGCCTGGTCGCAAGATCCATGATGCCGATGCTGCGGTCGGTGCCCGCGATGGTGAACTGCCCATTGGCAAACTCGATGTCGCCTTCGGACGCTTCGAGAACGTGCGCCGCGGCCTGCTTGCCTTTCTCAATCACCAGCCTGGATGCTTCGACGATGGCCGCGCCGCTCGCAGTGATCGAGCGTGAGCCGCCGGTGCCGTTGCCTGTGTGCACGATATCGCTATCGCCTTGCGTGAGCTTCACGGCATCGAACGGTACACCGAGTTGCGCCACGAGAACCTGCGCGAACGGCGTCGCATGGCCCTGGCCGTAATCGAGCGTGCCGGTGATCAGCCGCACTGCTCCATCGGCTTCAAAGACGATCTTGCCAAGCTCTGCGCTCGGCGGCGCTGTAATTTCGAGATAGGAGCCGACCGCAATGCCGCGCAGTTTGCCGTGCTTGCGGCTGTCTTTCTTGCGCTTTGCAAAGCCCGCAAGGTCGGCCTGTTCGATCGCCTTGTTGAAGACACCGGGAAAATCGCCGCTGTCGTAAGTGAGACCATTCGCGGCAGAGAAGGGAATATGCGCAGGCTTGATGAAATTGCGTTTGCGCAAGCTTAGACGATCGAGGCCCATTTCGTCGGCGGCGCGGTCGATCAGCCGCTCCATGAAGTAATTCGCTTCGGGACGGCCTGCGCCGCGATAGGCGCCCATCAGCGTGGTGTTGGTCAGCACGCACTTGATATCGACGCCGATTAGCGGCGTGCGGTAGACGCTGTTGATATTCTTGGCGATGTTGAGCGATAGCGGGAGCGGTGCGACGCCGGTGATATAGGCGCCGAGATTGCCGTAGCCGCGCACGCGCACACCGAGGAATGCGCCGTCGGCGGCGAGCGCCAGCTCGCAATGCACGTCCTGCGCGCGGCCATGGCTGTCGGACAGAAAACTTGTCGAGCGTTCGTCGGTCCACTTCACCGCGCGGCCGAGTTCGCGTGCGGCGTGAAGGATGCAGATGTATTCCGGATAGCTCGTGTTCTTCATCCCGAATGAGCCGCCGACATTGCGGGTTCGGAGATGAACCTTATCCGCCGGCACGTTCAGCGTTTTCGCCAGCGACAGGCGATTGCCTGCGACGCCCTGAGTCGGCACCTCGATGGTGAAGCGCTGGCTCTTCTTGTCGTAACTCGCCAGACCCGCGCGCGGCTCCATGGCAACAACGGCGAGGCGGGTGTTGACGATGTCGAGGCGGGTGACATGGGCCGCGTTTGCAAACGCCGCATCGAGTGCGGCGTCATCGCCAGAATGATAGTCGAGCACCACGTTGCTCGGGATGTGGTCATAGAGCAGCGGCGCGCCGGGCTTCGCGGCGTCTTCTGCGCTCGTGACGGACGGCAACGGTTCGATATCGACCACTACCGCTTCGCCAGCGTCGCGCGCCTGCGCCAACGTTTCGGCCACGACGAACGCCACCGGGTCGCCGACAAAACGCACCTTGTCGGTCATCAGCGGCAGACGATTGGTCTGGTGAAGCGGCGAGCCGTCCCGGTTCTTCATCGGCAGGCCGACGCTGAAAGGCGTGTAGTTGGCCAGATCTTTTCCGGTCCATACGCCGAGCACGCCCGGCATGGCTCTCGCGGCCTCAACCTCGATGGCCTTGATCAGACCGTGGGCATGGCTGCTGCGGACGATCCACGCATAGGCTTGCCCCGGCAGGTTGATGTCGTCGGTGTAGGTTCCCTTGCCCCGGACCAGCGTGTCGTCTTCCTTGCGCCGGACAGGCTGTCCAATTCCGAATTTTTGCAGTGCGATATCGTTCTCGGCCGAGAGTCCGGATGGATGATCAAGCATTGGGAAATCCGATGAAAATGACGTTCTGGCGCCGGAAAAGGGCAGCGTCTCCGGTGGTGAGCGCTGTTAACGTCCTGAAATAGGTTAGCAAAAACCGAACCGCAATGTCCGAAAAGACATGCTCCGGTTGCGCCGCCGCCGCACGCTGTTAGACTTTGTCTGAACAGAGTTCGCGGCGCGGAAATCCGTCGCTGCAGAGGGTATTGCATGACTGAGGATGTGCGGCTGCACGACGGTTCCGGACCGTCCGTCAGCCCGCCGCCAGCGACGGTTGAGGAGGCGCAGGGGCGCGGGGACACCCGCGCCCAAGGCACAGCCTATGCCGCGCTCGATCTTGGAACCAACAACTGCCGCCTGCTGATCGCGCGTGTTTCGCATGACGGTTTCCGCGTGATCGATTCCTTTTCGCGCATCATCCGGCTCGGCGAGGGCATTTCGACCACCGGCCGCATCAGCGATGCGGCAATCTCGCGCGCTGTCGGGGCGCTGGGCGTCTGCGGCGACAAGATCCGCGCCAAGGGCGCGAAGCGGCTGCGCACCATCGCCACCGAAGCGTGCCGCGCTGCCGACAATTCGGACGCCTTTCTCGACCTGATCGAACGCGAGACCGGCATCAAGCTCGAAGTCATTGACCGTGAAACCGAGTCGACGCTCGCGGTGATTGGTTGCTCGCCGCTGCTCGACGCCAAGGCCAAGGGCGCGATCCTGTTCGATATCGGCGGCGGGTCCACCGAGGTCGTGCGGATCGAACGTCCCGCGGGAGAGTTACATGCTGCACCTGTGAAAGGGCCTTGGGTGTCGTTGCCGCTCGGCGTGGTCACACTCGCGGAGCGGTTCGGCGGCATGCATGTGACGCGCGAATCTTACGGTGCGATGGTCGATGAGGTGGCGGGTCATCTGGCATCGTTCGCCGCACAGCATGGCCATGATCTCACCGGCATGCATCTGCTCGGCACATCTGGCACCGTCACCACGGTGGCGGGGATTCACCTTGGCCTTGCGCATTACGACAGGCGCCGCGTGGATGGTTTATGGATGAACGACGCGGACATGGACCGCGCCATCGCGCGGCTGCTGGATATGTCGTATGAGGACCGCGCGCGAAATGCCTGTATCGGCACCGAGCGGGCCGATCTTGTGCTGGCCGGATGCGCTATTCTCGATGCGATCCGAAAGGCGTTCCCGCTGCCGCGCCTGCGGGTGGCGGATCGCGGCCTGCGCGAAGGCATGCTGGTCGAGATGATGCGGGCCGACGGCGCGATTCTGGGCTGCTAAATTCATTCACGCCACGGCGGAAACGTCGTATGGGATGCGGGAACGCGTTCGTATTATCTGGATCGATCCAATTCCATGGCAAAAGACACCACCGGTCGGCTGCATGTAACGGTCAAGAGCGGCGGCAAGCGCAAGCTGTCGTCAAAACTCTGGCTGGAGCGTCAGCTCAACGATCCCTATGTCACGCAGGCCAAGCGTGAAGGTTTTCGCTCGCGTGCGGCTTACAAGCTGCAGGAGATCGATGACAAGCATCGCTTCCTCAAGCGGGGACAGGTCGTGGTCGATCTGGGCGCCGCGCCCGGCGGCTGGAGCCAGATCGCGGCAAAGCGCGTCGGTTCGCTGGAGGGCAAAGGCAAGGTTGTGGCCATCGATCTTCTGGAGATGCCGGAACTGCCTGGCGTGACCTTCGCGCAGATGGATTTCCTCAACGATCACGCGCCCGAGAAGCTTCGCGCAATGATCGGCGGCGGTGCCCACGTGGTGATGTCGGACATGGCCGCGAACACCACCGGCCACCGCAAGACCGATC